>USFU01000028.1 GCA_900554135.1 uncultured Collinsella sp.
CTATGATGAAGCGCCTGCCCGGCTACCAGGACCTGCAGCGCGAGCATCGCTGGGAGGACTTGGGCCCGGTCACCTCGCTCAAAAACGCCAACGTGCTGGTGCTGGGCGCGGGCGATATCGGCGGCCACTTTGCCACGCTCTGCCGCAGCATGGGCGCGCACGTCCGCGGCATCAAGCGCCATCCACTCGTATACCCCATTGTGTTTGAGGACATGGACGGCATGGAGGCCCTGTCTGAGCGCCTGGCCGAGGCCGACATCGTCGCATCCTTTATGCCGAGCACGCCCGAGACCCGCGGCCTGGCGAACGCCGAGTTCTTCGCCGCGATGAAACCAGGCGCCTTCTTTGCCAACGGCGGCCGCGGCGATCTTGTGGTTGCCGACGACCTAGTTGCCGCCCTGGAATCAGGACATCTCGCCGGCGCCGCGGTCGACGTCACCGACCCCGAGCCGCTGCCTGAGACAAGCCCGTTGTGGGATACGCCCAACATGCTCATCACGCCGCACATCTCCGGCTGGTTCCACTTGGCCGCCACGCTCAACAACGTGGTCGACATCGCCGCGGAGAATCTGCGTCACCTGCAGGCCGGCGAGACCCTGCGCTGCTGGATCGAGCATTAGGGTTCCGCCGTTCTAACGAACGGCGGACCGGTCGACGCTGCGAGCCCGTCTGGACGGCAATCTGCCTTTCAATCGTCGGGCATGGCCAGAAGGCCAATGCCCTCCTCTTTCAAGGCACCTTGCTCGCCCAGACGGGCTCTCGCTGGCTTCTATTCGGCCTGCGAGGTCTTCAAATTGTTAGAGCGTTGCTAAGTAATTCTTTGCGTCTTCTACACTCATTGCGGCGACTGGTGCGTGTGAGCAGAGCTTGGCATCGTTGGTGACCAGTAGATCTGCTTGAGCGCGTATCGCTGCCGCAATGATTAAATCGTCTTCGTAATCGCTATGGAGCTCACGCTGCCTGCTCGCCATCCATATATCGCTCAGGTCACAGGGCACTGGCGTGGCAAGCTGCGACAGCACGCTAAGACAATCCCATGCAAGCGAAGTCGCTACCGTAGCGGCATGCTGGGAAAGCGAACTATGCTCGCGCCGATACCATGCCTTATGTTCGCTTGAAATCAAATAAAACAGGTCTTTGGACGATGTCGCCGCATACAGCAAATCAACCTGCGCCGTGCATGCATCGCGTAAAAACTCAATCGCCACCGAACGACCACGTCGTGAGGGAATGAAGTAATCGAGCCACAAGTTGGTGTCAACCAAGATGCGCTTTGGAGTCTCACTCACAGAGCCAGCTCATCTCCTCGCCATAGCGATCCGCATAGGCATTCCGTTTGAGCTCTTCGTCGTCCGATGGCTGAGCCTTGACCATATCGATTCCCGACTCACAGCAAGCGGCAGCGAACAGCTTCGACCCCTGATCCATAAGCTCGAGCTTACGTTTGGCGGCCTTTTCGCGCTCGCGCTGTTCCGCCCGGGCACGACTGGGCAGCAGGATATCCTCGAGTGCACCGGGGCGATCGGCCAGCGACGCTGCAAGCTGCCAGAGCGCTCGCACCGCTTGGCTCGGCGTCATACCGGCCTTGGAGAGAGCGGCGTCCCCACTCCTTTTAAGATCGGCATCGAGACGTACGTTGATCTGAGCGGCTGCTGTGGTCATGACCCCTCCTTAATACTTCAAAACTATCATAAAACTCTATGGTAGATACATAAAGCATGTATAGCATTTACAAGCATCAGCCGTACTCTGTACACAAAAAGCCGCCGAGGCACACTGCACCTCGGCGGCTACGCATCACCAATCCAGTTCGGTTTCACCTTTTGCATTCGCCCAGATAAAACCTGCCGAAATTAACATCCCTTTTTGGCAGGTTTTAGAGCTCTACACTTTCGGCGCCGTTGATGGTTAGGTTTCGCTCGTAGAAGGCGGTGAGGGCGCGGATGGCATACATTACGTCGCGCACGCCGCCGGTCTCGTAGCTCGAGTGCATGGCAAGCTGCGGCAAGCCCACGTCCACGGCATGCATGCTCGCCTGCATATTGGACAGATTGCCGAGGGTGGAGCCGCCCGCCATATCGCTCTTGTTGGCGAAGGCCTGCGTGGGTACGTCAGCGTCATCGCAAATGGCCTGGAACACCGCGCGGCTAAAGGCATCGGTGCAGTAGTGCTGGTTGGCGGCCTCCTTGATGACGATGCCGCCGTTGAGCACAACCTGGTTGCGGGCGTCGCACTTTTCCGCGTGGTTGGGGTGCACGGCATGCGCGTTGTCGCAGCTCACGAGCATCGAAGCGGCAAGCGCACGGTGGTACGACTCGTCGTCAAAGCCCAGCGAGCCGTTAATGCGGCGCAGTGCATCGGCCAAGAACGTCGACATGGCACCCTGCTTGGTCTCGGAGCCAACCTCCTCGTTATCAAAGCAGCAGAAGACCGAAACGTCGTGCGCGTTCTCGGCGCCCAAAAAAGCCTGTAGCGAGGTATAGGCGCAGGCCAGGTCGTCAAGCTTGGGCGTCGAGATAAACTCGTCGGCCCAGCCCCAAATACGCGCATCCTGTCGGTTGACCAGGAACAGGTCGCGGCCCAGAATCTGCTCAGGCTCAACATCCAGTTCGTCAGCGATCAGGGCATCAAAGTCACCCTGCTTAAGATCGCCAGCGCTGATGAGCGGGCACAGATCAACGGCGCGATTGGGAGCAAAGCCCTCGTTAACGCCGCGGTTCATATGGATGGCAAGGCTCGGAATGATAGCGACCTCGCGCTCGGTGGCGAGCAGGCGGCTCTCAATACGGTCGCCCTCGCGCACCAACACGCGGCCCGCGAGCGCCAACGGGCGGTCGAACCAGGTGTAGTCGATCATGCCGCCGTAGGCCTCGGTGTTCAGGCGCAGCGTCTCGCCCGCGCCGTCAAGCTCAGGCACGGCCTTGACCTTAAACGTCGGCGAATCGCCGTGCGACGCCGCGAGCTGAAAATGATAGTCGCCGGCAACGCCGTCCTCGCCCCACGTCGCGGCCAAGTCCTCGCCCACCTTAAAGGCGATAACACTCGAGGTGTTGCGCTGCGTGTAATAGCGACCGCCCGGTTCGATATCCCACGCCGCATTCTCGGGCAGGTAGGTAAAGCCCGCCTCGTCGAGCTCGGCCATAATGGTCGCCGCCGCATGGAACATGCTGGGGCATGCCTCGATAAAGTCGATGAGGTCGTTTGCGGCCTCGATATCGTCGGCCGTCACATGCGCGCGCTCGGGCGTTTCCTGATCCGTCATGTTCTCCCCTTTCGCTGGGCTGATGATCCCCTCCAGCATACCCCCAACTGACCGGCCTGTCCGACAAATCGAATGCCAAACAAAGCCAGACGCTCCAAACAGAAAAGTCGACGCTCTTGCGTTACAGGCAAACGACAATTGAATTGACAAGTTAACCAGTGGTAATTTCTGGTATTTTTGTTTACTGCCTTTAACTTTTTGCGGTAAGCAACATGAGTTCTATGGCAGTTACCTATCATGTGCGACGCACATGACCACTGTCCATCCGGGTGCAACAGGAAAGGAGAGCAGCACCCAATGACCGATCGATAGAAAAGAGGTTCTATGCACAACGATAACGCTGTGCTGCGCAAGCTCAACACCGTGGGCAGCAATGCCTGTCGAGGTGCGCTCATCGCTGCGATGACCGTCTCGATGATGCCTACCAGCGCTTTTGCCGCAGCAGCAACAACGGAGACCGGCTCCGAAGCTACCAACAACGCGCCGATCTCCGCCACCAGTGAGGAAACGAAGTCCCTCAGCTCCGAGTATAGCCTGAGTGCCGTCTCTGACGACGCCGCATCCTCCTCGACCATCTACGATTTGACCAAAATCGCAGATGGTACGTATGAGGGCACGGCCACGGCCGACTCGAAGGACCCGCTCAATAAAGCTGGCGACGAATGGAACGCAGCTGATGGAAAGTATGACGTCAACGTCAGCGTAACCGTCAAGTCTGGCAAAATTGCCAAGGTCGAAGTCGCCGACTACAGTAGCTTGGGCGACGATGACTGGGACCGCATGGACAAGGCCGTTAACGGTTTTAGCAAAAAAGGCACGTCCTATAAGGGCATCGTCGAGCAAATCGAGACTGCCGGCAACACTACCTCAATCGATGCTGTTTCGACCGCCACGATCTCGTCCAACGCCATCAAGGCTGCCGTCGATAATGCCCTGCAGACTGCCTATGACGAGCAGAATCCGTCGACCCCTGCGACCGACGAATACACCTATGGCTACGCTGGCCTCACGTGGGCCGAGTATTGGGCTGGTGAAAAAGTGCAGGCGGCAGGGTCCTCCGCTTCGTCGAGCAAGCTCGATTCCCGCAACGAGGCCGACAAGGGCGCTTTTGACGTGGTGACCCGTGCAACCGCCAACCACGGCCTGCACCGCGGCAGCTACCAGTGCATGGCTACCATCTACACCAACGAGGGCGCGACGTTTGACCTGGCCACCTGGGCCGCCGACGGCAAGTCGTTCACCACGACCGACGGCAAGACCGTAACGTGGAACCGCGGCGCCATGACCTGCGACGGTGCAAGCTACACGCTCAAAGACTACGAGGTCACGGGACTCAAGTACGTTCCCGTCAAAATCAAGACCAGCGACCTCGAGGCTTTTAAGGCGAGCCACAGCTTTGTCGCCAATGGCGAGACGCTCGCCGGCGGCTACACCGAAAATAACCTCCAGGCTTACTCCGGCCTGGTTGCGGACGTCGATGCCAACACCAACGGCATTAAGACCGTGACCAACAATAACGGAACCTTCAGCTTCTCGGCCGCCACCACCGGCACCGACTCGGGTATCAAGGGTCAGGAGCTCAAGACCGCCACGGACATTAAACCCACGGTTAAGGACGCGAGCGGCTCCTACGGCGAGTTCCTGCGCGTAGACCTCAACGGCAACTATGGCGACCTGGGCGCCAATATGCAAAGCGTCACCTGGACCTATTACGGCGACGATGCGACCTACACCAACGCCCTTGCCACCTACGGCACCAAGTTCGCGGCCGACAACTGGATGCACAAGTCCATGGGCATTCAGCTGGGCCTCACTAAATCCGAGCGCTGCCAGCTGCCCGAGGGCACCAACGGCACCGGCTACTGGAAGCTCACCGTCCACGCCTTGGGTTACAACGATTACACCTACACCTTCCAGGCGACCGATGACAACATCGTAGGTGCCAAGGAGCCGGTGACCGATGCCACCAAGGCCAAACTGCAGGAGCTCTACGACAAGGCGGCGTCCCTCGATAAGTCCAAGTACACCGAGGACTCCTGGACCGCCTCGTCCATCGAGACCGAAACTGCCGAGACCAAGGACCTGCTCGCCAAGAAAAACCTTGGCGAAGCCGAGGCCGCCGAGCAGATCACCCACCTGCAGGGTGCACTCGACGCGCTCATGAGCCTGTATCCCCAGGCGGGCGACTACGTGCTCATGAACATCCCCTACGCCGATTTCTATGCCGCCGAGAGCAACAACGCCGGCACCGACATTGTGACCTCGGCTACGCGGCAGAAGACGCGCTCCAGCTTGGCGAGCGGCTCCTACCACGTCAATTCCGACGGTAGGGATATCTCGGGCGTCACGTTTGCCGTCAAGGTGGGCAAAGGCGACATCGATTGGTCCAAGTTCACCCGTGTGACCGACGACAGCTCCGTTACGATCACCACCTCGATCAAGGGCAAGGTGTCCACGACAACCTACACGGGCAAGGACGCCCTATTTGAGTCTCCGGACTACTCTTACTACGTGCTGCCCGCCGGCGAGGGTCCGACCAATTACAAGGAGCTCACCTCCGATTCCGAGGGCAACCTGCGCTTTGGCGCTGTCGAGGGCAAGGAAGCCACCAAGCTTGAAAACGTCACCCCCGACTTTAAGACCTCCAGCAAGTACGGCGACTACGAAATTGACTTTAAGAACCTGCGCGAGCAGATGGTTGACGCCGACGGCAACCAGGCGACCGTATACGGTGCCGTGGTCAACGCCGCCGATGCGGACGGCACCACCGAGGGCTATGGCATGCGCGCCGTCGAGAACATCTGGAAGGGCAAGGAGATTGCCTGGAGCTGCGGTCTGGTCAACGAGTCTCACGGCAGCCCGCTGAGCTCGCAGTACTACAAGTCCATGATGGGCAAGACCATCAAGAACGTGACGTTCTACACCTCCACGGGCACCTACACCGTTGCCATGGACCATTACGTCCCCGTCAAGGCCTCCAAGTCAGAGATCGACGTCGAGGCGAACGCCAAGGCCGATGCCAAGACCGCCAAGATCGAAGCAACGTTCCCGAAGGACTTCAAGGCCGCCTATACCGTCGATGGCAACGCTGTCGACGTCACCGATGGCAGCTTCTCCATCGAGAACCTCAAGCCCGGCAAGCATAAGCTCGTGGCCCATGACGAGAGCGGTAAGTACGCCGACGTGACGAGTGAGTTCACCGTCTCCACCGACAAGACCGTCGCGATCTTCGATGAGGGCACCTCGAGGATCACCGCCGCCAACGAGGGCGACGATGTTAAGAACTTTATCGGCAACATCACCACGGTCAACGTCAACGGCACCGACTACGCCGCCTCCGGTCGCGATTCCGTCAAGATCATTAACGCCGACGGCTCTATCAACCTCGAAGCCGTCGCCGGCGGCCAGCAGGGTGGCAAGCCTAAGGCCGCAGGCCAGCAGCAGGGCACCAAGGTGTTTGCCAACTACGGCACCTACACCATCAAGGTGACCTCCACGGGCTACAACACCCCGCTCGAGTTCACCTTTACCTACAAGGCCGACCGCACCGACCTCGATAAGGCCATCGGCGCAGCCGAGCAGCTCGACCAGAGCGCCTTTACCGCTGTCTCCTGGAACGCCATGAGCGACGCCCTCAGCGCCGCCAAGACCGTCCAGGCCAACGCCGCCGCCACCGACGACGACATCGCCCAGGCCCTGAACGCGCTCAACAGCGCCGTGGCCAACCTCGCCGCCAAGGCGACTGATGAGGCCAAGTCCGCGCTCGCCAGCCAAATCGAGAGCGCCGGCGCTGTCAAGAATGACGGCTACACCGACGCCTCCTGGAACGACTTCCAGACAGCACTCGATGAGGCCAAGCAGGTTGCCGCCTCCGAGGACCCCTCCGCCAGCGAGGTGGCTTCTGCCGTTGACAAGCTGAAGGCCACCCAGGACGCACTTACCAAGAAGGGCACGGAGGGAAAGCCCGCCGGTGGCTCCACCTCTACGACGACCACAACGACGACCACCGATACCAAGAAGGCCAATGCATCCAAGAAGGACGCAAGCGGCCTCCCCGGCACCGGTGATACCCAGATCGCCACGGTCGGCATCTTCGCCGGTATCGGCGCCGCTATCGCGGCCGCCGGCGTCGCCATCCGCCGCCGCATGCAGCACTAGCGCCTAAAACGCGCGCCACGTGCTCGCAACGCAAGCGCCCGCAGCCCCAACCAGGGCTGCGGGCCTTTTCTCATACTCGACCACGGGAGACCACCCACAAATGGACAACTACCAACCCAAGCACTCAAAAGTCAAGGCGCTCGGCCACGGCCTCGCCACGGCAGGCTTCATCGTGCCCTCGATCGCCGTTGGCGCAACCGTGGCCCTCGTGGTGTCCCAGTACACCCCGCTCGTGGCCAAGACGGTCGCCGCCACGCCCGCGCAGGCCGCAGGCGCCGACCTCAAGACCGTCGACACCTCAAACGCCCAGAAGGAAACAGCAACGCCGGCAACCGAATCGCTCGACCCCTCGGCCTATGGCATGGACGCCGCAAACCTCAAGGACGGCACCTATGAAGGCACAGGTACCGGCTTTAGGGGCAGCATCACCGTGCGCGTGACCATCGCGGGCGGCAAGATCGTGGCAATCGACATAGTGTCGTCTGCGGACGACCCAGCCTACTTTGGGCGTGCCCAGGCGATCACCCAGTCGGTGATTAGCGCTCAGTCGACGTCGGTCGACACTATCTCGGGTGCCACGTATTCATCAAAAGGCCTGCTCATGGCCATCAAAAACGCACTGGTCAAGGCATCGGGCGGGCTTGCCGAGGCTGTTGCCCCCGCCCCTGCGGCCGGCGGCTCCTCCAATAAGCCCCACCACACCATCGACCCCTTCACGCCCGCCGGCGGCTACGCAGACGGCGTCTACACCGACTCCGCCTGGGGCTACAGCGAGGACACGCCCGTCAGCGTGCGCGTGACCATCGCGAACGGCAAGATCGCCAACATAGAACTCGTGAACACGGGCGACACGCCCGAGTATTGGAGCCGCGCCTGGAACGCGCTCCCCGGGCTCGTCATGCAAAAGCAAAGCGTCAACGTCGATACCGTAACGGGCGCCACGTATTCGAGCGAGGGCATCCTGGGCGCCATCCAGGGCTGCCTTAAGCAGGCCGCAGCCGGCACAAAGGACCCCGAGCCCACGCCTAACCCCGACCCCGCGCCCAACCCGGACCCCTCGCCCGACACGCCAGACGAGGCCCACTACGCCGACGGCGACTTTACAGGCTACGCCCTCTGCAAAAACGAGGAGGACGACGAAGCCTTCAGCCCCTACTACGTCAAGCTCACCGTCACCGTTAAGGACGACAAGGTTACCGGTATCCACGATATCGAGGGCGTGGGCGGCAAGCCCGACGAGAGCCTCTCCGACGCGCTTGATCCCTTTGACGAGGATAACGAGCCCTACCTCGACAACGCCATCAACGGCCGCACCTTCCGCGGTACCGTCTACACCGGCATCCCCGAACAGCTGCTCGCGGGCACCGAGGCTGGCAAGATCGACGTGGTGGCGCGCGCCACCTACTCCAGCCGCGCCATCGCCAACGCCTACGCCGACGCCCTCGCGCGCTCGGCCGCGGCCTATAAGGACGCAAACGACAGCAAGGGCGACAAGGCGGACGCTTCTGACAAGACAAACGCCCCCGATGAGCCTACGGCCAACCCGACCGCCGCAAGCGGGGTCACCGAGGAAGCTGGCGCCCATGCGTAACCCGTTTGCCCTCCTTGGGCGCCACCTCTGGCGCAACCGCAATTTCTATCTCAAAGTCGTCAACGCCGCGGCCGTCGTCGCCATCGTGGCGGGCTACAGCAGCTGGGCCGCCCAGGCGGCAGAGGCCGACGCCCGCACCCAGGCGGAGGCTGTCCAGGCCGAGCGCTCGCAGACGCGCGGGGCCTATGCCACCGACGGCACCTTCGAGGGCAGCGCCCAGGGCTACGGCGGCACTGTCACCTGCCGCGTGACCATCGAGAACGGATACATCGAGAGCGTCGAGGTCACGGACCACGCCGGCGAGACCCCCGCCTACTTTGCGCAGGCCGAGGGCCTCACGCAGACCATCTGCGATGCCCAGGGAACCAACGTTGACACCGTCTCGGGTGCCACGTTCTCGAGTGCCGGCATCCTAAACGCCGTCAACGCGGCGCTTGAGCAGAGCAATGCGGGAGGTGCGCAGTAATGGCCAGGACTGCATCCACCAAGACCCGCGGCGCAAAACGCCCCGCGGGAACCCTTGAGAGCCTGCGCAACGGCGCAAACGTCATCGCGCACCCCAAGAACAAGATGCAGGAGCGCCTGCGCCGACAGTACCTCCATCGCGGCGTGCGCTGGTGCGTACAGCTCGGCTTTCTCATCTGCTTCCCGGCCGCCTGGAACGCCGCCTTCAACGGCGTCAAGTACATCTTCACGCAGCTCGGGAGCCATGCACCCATCGAGCTCACCGGCTTTTTATCCCTGCTTTTGGCCCTCTTGGCCTTCACCTGCGTGTTCGGCCGTTTCTTCTGCGGCTTTGCCTGCGCCTTCGGTACGCTCGGCGATATCGTCTACGCGCTTGCAACCCCGCTGCGCCGGGCGCTCCGCCTTGAGGGCAAGGGCGCGCATCGGCTCCCTGCGGGCGTGCAGCACGCGCTCCAGCTCGTCAAGTACGCCGTCCTCGCGGGCATCTGCGCCCTCTGCATGATGGGCATCTGGCCCCAGGTCTCGGGCGCGAGCCCCTGGGTCGCCTTCGCCGGCATCACCGCGCGCTCGCTCGAGGGCATCGCGCCCACGGCCTTTGCCGCACTTGGAGCGGTCATGGTTGGGATGGCCCTTGTCGAGCGTTTCTTCTGCCAGTTCCTCTGCCCCTTCGGCGCCATATTCTCGCTGCTGCCGGTGTTGCCGATCTCGCTTTTCAACCGCCGCCGCGAAAGCTGTGCGCGCGGTTGTAACCGCTGCCAGGACAGCTGCCCGGTACGCATCCACCCCGAGCGCGCCGACCTGCGATCGGGCGAGTGCATCGCCTGCGGGCGCTGCGCCGATGGCTGCCCCATGGCCAACGTGACGCTCGCCCGGCTCGACGGCTTTAAGCGCGATCAGGCAACCGACGATGCCAGCGAGCTCGCGCAGGGCAACACCCGCAAGCGCCCGCCCGCAGGGCCCGCCATTCGCGGGACCGAGGTTGCGCTCACGCTCGTCAAGGCTGCCATCCTCGCCGCGCTCTGCCACCTGCTCATGTAGGGCACGCGCACCCGCAGCCCGACGCCCCGTCAGCACCGAGTCGTGCAGGCGCAGGCTCATCCGTAACGCCACCGACCAGAAAGCTCGCCATGATCCAGACCCCCCACACTATCGACCGCCGCACGTTTATCGCCCTCGCAGGCGGGGCCCTCGTCTCTTGCGCCGGTGCACTTACCGGCTGCTCGGGCACGCAGGGCGACTCGGGCTCTGTAACCGCGTCCAAAGCGGGTTCCGCGGGCTCCGACAGCTCGCCCAAGGTGCAGAGCACGATGCTCTTTGTCTTCGACACTGTCGTGAATATCAGCGCCCAGTGCAGCAAAAAGGTCATGGACGAGGTCGCCGACCGCTGCACCTACTTTGAGAACAAGTTCTCGCGCACCGTGGAGGGCTCGGATATCTGGAACATCAACAATGCAGGCGGCAAGCCCGTGGAAGTCGCGTACGAGACCGCCGAGGTCATCGAGGCAGCCATCCGCTATGCCGAGGAGTCCGACGGGCTCTTTGACATCACCATCGGCGCCGTCTCGAGCCTCTGGGATTTTGACAACGAGGTCAAGCCCGCAGATGAGGACATCCAGGCGGCACTCCCCCATGTGGACTATCGCACCATCTCGGTCGACGGCACCACCGTCACCCTCGCCGACCCCCAGGCCAAGCTCGACTTGGGCGGCATCGCCAAGGGCTACATCACCGACGACCTCGTGGCGCTCTTTAAGAAGCACGGCGTCGGAAATGCCTCCATCAGCCTGGGCGGCAACGTCTACGTGATGGGCAAGAGCTTTGACGGCGACGCCTGGAACGTGGGCGTGCAAGACCCCAACGGCGCGCAGGACGACGTGCTCGCCACCGTCAAGACGCGCAACCGCTCCCTTGTGACGAGCGGCCTCTATGAGCGCGGCTTTGAGCAGGACGGCACGTTCTACTACCACATCCTCGACCCCAAAACGGGCTACCCCGCCGCCACCGACCTCAAGAGCGCCTCGATTATGACCAAGAAATCCGTGCTTGGGGACGCCTACTCTACCACCCTGTTTTTGCTCGGCCACGACCGCGCCATGGAGCTCATCGAAAGCGATGAGCGCTTTGAAGGCGGCGTTTTAGTCGATATGGACGATCGCGCCACCAAGAGCGACGGCTCGACGTTCAAGATCTTGCAGGACTAGGAGCCATGATGGTCAAGCGCAAAGGTGCGCGCGATGGGCGCGACAACAAAAGACTCAACCTCATCCTGGTTTTGGCGATAGCGGCCGTCGCATGCGCCGGCTTAGCCGCCACGCGTCTGATGGGAGCAAACACGAACGCCGACACGGCCACAGTCGTCATCCGCGATGGAGAGCAAAACGTCTACGAGCTTCCTCTGAACCAGAACACGACCAAGACCGTTACAACCGACTTGGGAACCAACCTCATCGAAATCAAAGATGGACGCGTGCACGTCGAGAAGGCAGACTGTCCCAACCAGGATTGCGTGCACCAGGGCTGGATTGACGCTGCCGGGCAGCAAATTGTCTGCCTTCCGCACAAACTCACCGTCGATATCGTCGACGAGAGCGCCAAGACCACCTACGACGTAGTGGGGCGCTAATCCGTGGAGATGGTCGATATCGAGCACGCTCGCCGCCTGGCGCGCGTTTCACTGTTGTGCGCCTGCGCATTGGTACTGTCCTATCTGGAGACCATGATTCCGCTGCCCGTCGCGGTGCCCGGCATTAAACTGGGCCTTGCCAACGTGGCCGTAGTCGTCGCGCTCTATACACTCGATGTCAAAAGCGCCGCCGCCGTTGCGCTCGTCAAGGTCTTTGCATCGGGCTTTTTGTTTGGCTCGCCCATGATGCTCGCCTATAGCCTGGGCGGCACGGCCCTCGCCTTTATCGGCATGGTCGCCCTTGCCGCCGTGCCGGGTGTTGGCTTGGCGCCCGTGAGTATGCTTGCCGCCGTACTGCACAATGTAGGCCAGCTAGGCGTTGCCGCCATGGCGCTGCAGACCCCGGCAGTCTTTATCAACCTGAGCGTTCTGGGCGTTGCCGCCTGCGTCACTGGCGGCATTACGGGCGCGGTGGCAGAAGGTGCGCTCGCCGGTATTGAGCAAACCGATGACACACGTCCCTCCGTCGATTGCGCTGCACTTGCCGCCAATATCGTAGCAGGAGAGCGCATCGCCTTTGTCGGCACCAACGGCAGTGGCAAAAGCACCTGTGCACTCGAGCTTGCGGGGCTGCTCAAAGATGCAAACGGGCCCGCTATGCGCGTGCAGGGCACCGTAGGCCTTGCTTTTCAGGATCCCGATAACCAGATCGTCGCTCCAGTCGTGCGAGACGACATCGCCTTTGGACTCGAAAACCGCGGTGTCCCCCGCGACGAAATGCGTTCAGAAGTCTTGCAGGCACTCAACGAGCTTGGCATTGTCGAGCTTGAGCAACGCGATGTCGCCACGCTCTCGGGCGGCCAAAAACAACGCGTGGCGGCGTCGGGATTGGTTGCGCTCACCCCTTCGCTCATGATTTTTGACGAGACGACCGCCATGCTCGACGAGACCGCCCGCGAGGCCGTCAATGATCTCATCGATCATCTTTGCCAGCGCGATGTTGCCGTGATCCAGATCACGCAGTTGCTCGACGAGGTCGCACGCGCCGACCGAGTCGCCGTCTTCGAGGCGGGCGCCATCGCATACCTGGGTACCGTGCAAGATCTTGCCGACCAGCGCGATCTGCTCATTCGATGCGGCCTGGAGGAACTGTGTCGTTAACCTGCTCAAACATAACCGTCCGCTATCCCGAAGCAGACGCCTGTACCCTATCTCGTGTTTCGTTGGAAATTAGGCCCGGCAGCGTGATCGGTATCGCAGGCACCTCTGGCTCCGGCAAGTCAACGCTGCTGCGTGTCCTTGCCGGAGTGCTTGCCGTGCAGGCGGGGTCTGTCGTGGCGGACGGCACCGCGCTTGGCACACACCCCACGGCGGATGAACTTCGTACGTACCGCAAAACCGTGGCACTCGTGCAGCAACGCCCTGAGCAGCAGTTTTTTGCCGCGACGGTCTTTGACGAGGTGGCGTTTGGCCCCCGCAATCTTGGACTGGACGAAGCCGAGGTCAAGCGACGCGTTGGCACATCGCTCGCCAGCGTCGGGTTTGATCTCGCCGCTATCGGCGACACAAGCCCCTTTGCCCATTCTGGCGGAGAGCAGCGCCGTATCGCCGTTGCCGATATGCTCGCGCTCGAGACACCGTATTTGCTGCTCGACGAGCCAACCGCAGGACTCGACCCCCATGCCCACCAGATGCTGCTTGAGTGTTTGACCCAACTCGCACGCCACGGCCGCGGCATTGTTATCGCCACGCACGATCCGCGTGTGCTGAGCATCTGCGACAAGGCCTTTCGACTGCAGGACGGCTTGTTGCTGCCGCAACGTTCAGGGGGCGTCCAGACGGCAGCCGTTGGCGCGGCGGCCACGCATCCCGCGGAAACCGGACATACCCCGTTGGCGTCCAAGGCGGTCTCGTTTGGCATCTTTTGTCCGGGGTCAAGCCTCGTTCACCTGCTGCACCCCGCCACCAAGCTTGTATTCTGTTTGCTCTTTATGATTGCCGGCTTTATCGCCCAGCAGCCCGGCGCCCTTACCGCCGTCGCGCTCACCGCCCTTGCCTCACTCGTCGCAAGCGACAGCTCGGTGCGCCAGGCGCTTCGTGCCCTCAAGCCATTTCGCTGGCTTATGGGGTTTGTCCTGGTCTTCAACGCACTCTTTACGGCATCGGGGGCTCTGCTGCTACAGGCGGGACCCGTGCAGATCACCTCGGGAGGCCTGCTCTTTGGCGCGCTCTGCGTGCTGCGTTTTGCCCTCATTATGCTGGGGACATCGACACTCATGGCAACCACCTCCCCCACCGCACTCGCCGATGGCGCTGCAGCACTCCTGAGACCCCTCGCCCGCCTGGGCCTGCGCGCCGACGATGCCACCATCGCTATCCAGCTCACACTTCGTTTTGTCCCCGTGCTTATCGAAGAGTTCAATCGTATCAAGGCCGCTCAGGAAGCACGCTTGGCGCGCTTTGACAGTCCCTCGCCTCTGCAGCGTGCACGTGCTTTTATCCCCGTCATCACGCCTTTGTTTAGCAGCGCGCTGCGGCGCTCTGATACGCTCGCACTCGCCATGGTCAACCGCGAATACGGAGCACACCCGGCTGTCAGCAGAACCTGCCTGCGCAGCTATCGCTTTGACCGGGCAGACCTTGCTGTTCTGGCGCTCGGATGCTGCATCGTTGCGATTGCGCTGCTCTAGGGCTCGGCATGCCATGCCACTCGCCGGAATGCGGCATGTGACCTGTTTGTCGTTTGCGATAATGCCTATATCAATGCTTCGAGAGGAGTCGTCATGAAGCCACGTAACGTTGCCATCGCCTGCGGTGTCGCGGGAGCCGCCGTCGGCCTTGCCGCTGCCACCGGCATCGTTTACCGCAAGCAAATCAAGTCCGCCGCGTCGCTCAAACGCTTGACCGACTATGCGGATGGCT
>USFU01000029.1 GCA_900554135.1 uncultured Collinsella sp.
CGCTCAAGACGCTATGGCCCCTCGGCAGTTGTGAGGAAAACGGCCCCGCCATCACCCCTTGCGGCATCAAGACGCTTACCGAGGAGTATCGCAATCTTGCAGCCGTCTCGCTGTTGGGCGGCTTTCCCAAAACCTATGGCTACGGTTATACCGGCTCCGTACCGGCCATCCTTATGGAGTGGATTGAGGGCCTGCCCCTTCGCGATGCCGTGGCAGAGCTAACCGACCCCGCCGAGGGCGGCCACATTCCCGCAAACACCGTCGCCGCCATCGGAAAACGCCTGGGAGAGATCCTCCTGAGTGCCCAAATGCTCGATGTACCTTTTGTGCACCGTGATATCTCCTTGCGCAACATCATTATTCGCACGACGCGCCGGCCCCTTGCCCAGCAGATTGCATACTGCAGTTTTGACCTTTGCCTGGTCGATCTGGGCAGCTCGAGCATCAAGCGCTCGGACCCCTCTTTTACCATGTCGACTGGCATCTGGCGCAACGGCACCCCTGAGTTCGCCCCGCCCGAGATGCTCTCCAACGACATCCCCGAGCTGGCGCCGCTTCGCACGTCGCCCAGCATCGATACATATGAGCTCTGCAGCGTGCTCTACACGCTCTATGCCGGTCACACGCCATATCGCCTAAACGAGCATATGGACCAGTCGCCCTACCTGTACAAGATCGAGCACGAGCCCGAGCCGCTCGAGGCGCGCTTACCCGGCGACCAAAAGCTCGTCGATGTCATTATGAGCGGCATCCATAACGAGCAGTCCCAGCGCGCGCCGCTGTCTTCGATTGTCGGCAAGCTCGATGCCTGGATTAAAGGCATCGATTTTGAGCCGCGTACGCCGCTGCCCACCCCGGTCGACTTTAGCCAACAACCGAAGCCTTCCGGCTCCGACAAGGCTCAGACGCGTCACCCGCTCATCTCGCGTCGCGCTGCGCTCGCGCTCGGCGGCGTCTGCGTTGCCGGCATCGCAGCTTCTGCCCTTGCCACGGGGTGCTGGGGGCTCATCGACCTTGCGCACGGCATTAAGCCGTCACTCGACGATTACACCTGGGAAGAACTCGCCCTGATCTCCCGCAAAATCCAAGAGACATCTTCCAACAAAAAGGCGCTCGAGAT
This sequence comes from uncultured Collinsella sp., assembly GCA_900554135.1. Next base: position 1,121 of record USFU01000029.1, read on the forward strand.
TGCCGAAACCTACCACCTGGTAAACAGCAAGCAGTCGCTCGAAAACGAGAACACCAAGACCGTCAGGCTTTCCGACGGTACCGAGGCTCAAGTCCAGATCGTGGGCTTTAAGGCAGACACGCTCACCGATGACGGCCTCCCCGCGGGCATCACCTTTATGTTCCGCACCCCCATCGCCATGCGTGCCGTAAATGACAGCGCCGCTACGGGCGGTTGGGAGCAATCGTCGCTTCGCGAATGGTTGGCGGACGAGGGCATGGCTACGCTGCCCGACGATCTCCGTAATCAGATCCGCTCGGTGCGAAAGCTCACCAACAACACCGGCAGCACCAAAGACGTCTCCAGCATCACCGCCACCGATGACAAGCTGTGGCTACCGTCCATGAGCGAGCTGTGCGACTACCAGGCGCCCGAAACGTTCGCAGAAGGCTGTGAGTACCTTTCTGCCCTCTACAGCGGAGAAGGCGAGCAGTACCAGCTCTATCGCGAGCAGAGTGTGAGCGGCCTGACCACCAACGATGCCATGATCCGCACCCTCGCCGGCAAAAAGATCTACTACTGGGAACGCACCCCCAGCGCCGACTGTAGCGAGGGCGCCGACTCGACTTACTTTAACCGCGTTGGAAAAGACGGCGACGTGTTTTGCTGGGCAACGCCCGGAAACGATCCGGACCAAAAGACCTATGTCCTGCCCGGCTTTTGCATCTAACACCTTCCCCGGATACCAGAAAGGAGCCTCGTATCATGCGCGCGGAAACACCTTCCGAGGTACTCTTTGATTTCCTTAAGTGCGACCTGCAGATCAATAATCGCGAAGCGGCGCGCATCTTGATTTCGGACAAGCCGATGGGCTCCAAACCGGCCCCACGGTTTCGCATTGCCGAAAAGACGTTTCTATCGCGACGCGTGGTGCACGTCGTTCCGGGTACCGACAAGATCGACCCCGAGATGTTTGCCGATTTTTCGCAGAGCGTCCAGAACTTGGCCGCCGCTGCAAAAGTCGGCAGCGAAAGCGGCGTGGCGGCGTCCAACGCTCGCCAGCAAGCCATAGCGACCCGCGCCCTTGAGCGTATGGCAAAATCGCTCGATCACTGGGGGCTCGATGCCTCCATCCTGCGCAATATCTTTGATCGCATCGCCGTCACGCCGGGCCTCAAGCAAAGCGACCGGAGGCTTTTGGAACTCCTTGCGATAACGGTCTGCGGATGCCTGGCCGATCCCAATGCCGCCGCCTCCGAGGTCAAGGACTTTGCCATAACGCGACTATCCCAGACCTTTGGCACACTCGAGACCGCCGAGGCCGCCCAGGTGCAGGATACCAACCACAAGGTCAACGAGCCTCCTGCAAAATTGGGGCTGCTCAGGCTTGCGAAAGACGGCTCGGCCTTGCCGCCGATCTATCCCTTGAGCCTCGATCCCGAGGGCACGGTTTTAGGCTCGTTCGCACACGACCGAAACAGCATCACCAACGTGGGTCCCGATGTATCCCGCCGGCACCTGCGCGTGGCGTTTTCCAACGGCACATGGCTCGCAAGCGGCCTTCACTCCACCAATGGAACGGTGCTGGTGACACGCAGCGGCGCGACCACCGTTATCGAAAAGCCACGCTCGCTGCGCACCGCCGATGCCGAGGACAAGCAGATTCCTATCCACGACGGCGACCTGCTCAAGCTGGGCTCCTCGACCGATTTTTTGGTGCTGAAGATCTCCTCGAACGTACGAGCATTGGCCTAGGGCCGAGCTCGCCCAATAAGAATCAACGCAAAAGAGCACCGCTGCACACATCGCAGCGGCGCTCTTTTATATGACGTGGGCATCTAAAATCGAATGCAGGGGCCGACAATACTCACGCAAGATAACTAAAACATAAAAGCCGCGTGGGGGTCGGGTCCCCACGCGGCTATCAGGTTTGGGCTAAATAAGCCCGGAGGTAAACACTAGAAGTGATTAGTGCTCGCGACGCTTGGTCATGTACATGCCCACAGCAACAGCCACGGCGCCGGTAAGGGCAGCAGCGGAGGTCACAACAAAGGTCGGGTCACCAGTGGTAGGAAGGGCAGCGGCGTCCTTCTTGGCCTCGTCCTTCTTGTCAGCAGCAACCTGCTTCTTACCATCATCCTTCTTCAAAGAATCGGACTTGGGGGTCTTAGCGGTGAAGAAGGCGTAGACAGTGGTGTCCTCGGTGATAGGAGTAGAGAAGTCAAACTTCTTGAAGGACTCCTTGGAAGAAGACCAGCCGACAAAGTTGAAGCCATCAACGGAAGGATCGCCGGGCTGAGCAACAGTCTTGCCGTCCTCAACCTCAACAGTGGTGGTGGAACCATCAACATAGAAATTGACCTTGTGGGTCTGGACAGCAGGCGTCTCGTTCTTGGTCCACTGGGCGTAGAACGTTACGTGGTCGCCGCCGCCCTGGACGGGCTTGCTGAAGTCGACCGGGTCGGTACCCTTGGAGTCATAGGTCCAGCCGGCGAAGGCGTAGCCCTCGCGGGTCGGGGCCAGGGGCTGGCGGGCGACGCCGTCGCCGTCGGTAACGCCCTGGAGCGTCTCGTTGCCGTCGAAGAACGTGCCGCCGTTGGCGACGTAGAGGACGTCGATGGAGTTGTCCTCCTTGACCATGTCCCACTGAGCGAACAGGGTGGCGTGGTCGCCGCCGCCGACCAGCGGCTTGCTGAAGTCGACCGGGTCGGTGCCGGCAGCATCGTAGGTCCAGCCGGCGAAGGTGTAGCCCTCGCGGGTCGGGGCCAGGGGCTGGCGGGCAACGCCGTCGCTGTCGGTAACACCCTCCATGGTCTCATTGCCATCGGCGAAAACGCCACCATTGGCAACATAGAGAACCGTCTTCTCGTTGTTCTGCTTCCACTGGGCATAAACAGTCGCGTGGCCGCTGCCCGCAACGATGGCCTTCGTGAAGTCGACGGGGTCATTTCCGTCGCGATCGTACGACCAACCAAGGAAGTCATAGCCCTCGCGGGTCGGCTGAAGCGGCAGACGTGCAATACCGTCGGTATCGGTTACACCCTGCATAGTTTCGTTGCCATCGAAGAACGTGCCGCCATTGGCAACGTAGAGGATTTCGACAGTCTTGTCCTGCTTCACAGGCGTCCAAGCGGCGAAAAGGGTCACATGGTCGCCGCCACCGACGATCGGCTGGTTGAAGTCAACCTGGTCGGTTCCGTCGCTGTGATAATACCAACCGGCAAACACATAGCCGTCGCGCGTAGGAGCAAGCGGCTGACGAGCAATGCCATTGCTGTCAGTCTGACCCAGCATGACGTTGTTGCCGTCGGCAAACTGACCGCCATTGGCAGAGTAGGTCACATCGAGCACATTCGAGGGAGCCTCAGTCCACTTGGCGAACAGAACAACAAAATTGCTAGCGTCGCTCAGAAGAGGCTGAGAAAAATCTACGGCATGCGTGCAAGTGTTGTCATAATACCAGCCGCCAAACACATAGCCATCGCGCACGGGAGACTCCGGCATAGAGCATACGCCCTTATCGTTAGTCTGAATGCGCATAACGATGCTTCCGTCCGCGAAAGCGCCGCCGCCATTTTCCGCTACAAAAGTAACGGTCTTAACACCAGTAGAGGCTGCAGCAGTAGCCCCCTCGCTCGTGTTCTGAGTAGTCTCCGCCGCGATAGCAGCAACCGGCGTGGAGCTGAGCACCATACTCAAGCTCAGACCGGCTGTGATAGCAGCGTTAAGCTTCCTATTCATGTGGTCGTCCTTTCCCGACTTGCTTCTTCGCGACCACTTCGCAGAAGAAGACATTTGAATTGCATCATCAATTCAAGCCGAAATAATCCTAAATTGGTTGCGCAACCAAGCTATATCTAAGGTTTGAGACTTTTTTGCAAAAAAGTTTGCAAAAAGCTATTGCACCACCCGTACGCTGGGGCAAAGGTCTGCCAGAGGGCACTCGTCGCACTTGGGTTTGCGGGCGTCGCAGATCTCACGGCCAAAGGTAATCCACTGGTGGTTGACCGACTCCCAATACTCGTGCGGCAAAATCTTGAGCAGATCTTGCTCGGTCTTGAGCGGCTCTTTGGCATGCGTCTTGGGGCTCAGCATCAGGCGGTGTGCGATGCGGTTGACGTGCGTATCGACCGCGATGCCCTCGACAATGCCAAACCCCACGTTGAGCACGATGTTCGCAGTTTTGCGCCCCACACCCGGCAGTTTGACGAGTTCCTTCATGTCGGCCGGTACCTCGCCGCCGTAATCGGCAACGATCATCTGCGCGGCTTCCACGGCGTGCTTGGCCTTGCTCTTATAGAAGCCAAGCGACTTGATGGTATCGGCCACATCGGCCACGCTTGCCCCCGCCATGGCCTCGGGCGTGGGCCACTGGGCAAACAGCTTCGGCGTCACCTTGTTGACCTGCGCGTCGGTCGTCTGCGCCGAGAGCAGTACCGCAATGAGCAGCCTAAAGGGATTCTCGTGGTCCAAAAAGCACTCGACCGGGCCATAGCGACGGTTGAGGCGCTCGCACACCTCAACGGCGCGCTCGCGTTTGGCGGCATTGGTCTCGCGTGGCATAACGACTCCTCGCTTCAGCGGCATAACAAACCTATGGGCACGATTGTCCCACGTATGGGGTCTTTACGCCTCCAAAAATGCACCGGTCTGGCGGCTCCACAGGCTTGCGTATTCGCCGCCTGCCTCGACGAGCTGCGCATGCGTGCCGTCCTCGACAATCTCGCCGTCCGCCAGCACCACGATGCGGTCGAGCGCCGCCACGGTGGACAGGCGGTGCGCCACCACAATGGAAGTGCGGCCGCGCATCAGGTTCTCGAGCGCCTCCTGCACCAGCGCCTCGGACTCGCTGTCGAGGGCAGACGTCGCCTCGTCGAGCACCAGAATCGGCGCGTCGGTCAGGATAGCGCGGGCGATGGCCACGCGCTGGCGTTGTCCGCCCGAAAGCTTAACGCCGCGCTCGCCCACCATGGTGTCAAAGCCACGGGGCAGGCGGTCGATAAACTCCAGGGCATTGGCCAGGCGCGCTGCCTCGCGAATCTGCTCGTCGGTGGCGTCGGGGCGGCCGTAGGCGATATTCTCGCGAATGGAGCGGTGGAACAGCAGCGCCTCCTGCGGCACGTAGGCAACCTGGCGGCGCAGACTCTGCTGCGTGCAGCGCGAGACGTCCTGCCCGTCCACGAGCACGCGGCCGCCCTGCACGTCGTCCAGGCGCAGCAACAGCTTGGTGAGTGTCGTCTTGCCCGAGCCCGATTTGCCCACCAGGCCCACGCGCTGGCCCGCCGCCACATGGAGCGTCAGGTCGTCGAACACGTTCTCGCCCGCCGCGGCGTCACGGTATGCAAAGCTCAAGTGCTCAAAATCGATCGCGCCCTCGCGCACCTTAAGCTCGGGAGCGTTCTCGTCGTCTGCCACCAGACGTGGCTCGTCCAGCACGCGTGTCATCTCGGCCGCGTCGCCCAGCGCGCGGTTGATGCGCTGCATCATGGAACTCACGTAGTTCAGACGCATGGTGAGGTTGTACGTATAGGTAAAGATCATGACGAGCGCGCCGGCCGAAATGCCAAACCACGCGTTGCCGCCCGCCACGAACACACTCACCACGGCCATGGTGATAACGATAAGGCCCGAGGTCGTAAAGTTGCGCTGCATCATGGCGTGCATCGAAACCGTCTCGGCGTCGCGCGCGGCGCGGTCGGCAGCATCGAACAGGTCGCGCTCAAAGTCCTCGCGCCCGCAGGTCTTGACGGCCAGGATGTTCGTGACCGCGTCGGATAGCACGCCCGACAGCTTGTTCTGTGCGGCGGACGTCGCGGCCGAAAGCGGCATGATGCGTTTGTACATAAGCCAGACAAACGCGATGTAGACGACCATGATGCCCACAAGGATCACGGTAAATGTGGGCACCACCGGGGCGAGCGCCGCTACCGTGCAGATGACCGAGGTGATAGTGGGGATGAGCGAATACACCGTCACGTCCACCAGCCCCGTGTAGCCGCTCATAAAACGACTCGTCTGGCTCACAAGCGATCCGCCAAATCGGCTGGTGTGGAATGTCATGGATTGATTGGAGAGCGTGTCAAAGCACAGGCGTGCCAGGTGGTAGTTGCCCGCAATCTCGAGCTTGTAGACAGTGTAGTCCTGCAGCTTGGAGAGGATCTGGCCTACCAGGTTAACGAGCACGAGCGCCAGAATGTAAGGGCCAAAGACCTCAAACACCTGGTCGCCTGCCACGGGGCCGGCCTGGACGCGGTCGACGATAAGCGCCATCACGTAGGTGTTGGCAAACGTAAGCAAAAAGATATAGCCCGCCGACGAGAATACCGAGAGAAAGACGATCAGCGGCTGCGTGCACGTGACATCCCAAAAACGCCGCAACGTGCGGCGCACGGTGGAGCGTTTGAGCGGACTGGTGCTTCTCTGAGACATGGGCTTCCTTTCGCATCTGATAGGACGAAACGCCATTGTTGCACACCGAAGTGCGCTTCAGGCACGCACGACGCGAAAAGCGCCCGCGCCCCGCTTTTACGCCGACGCCCCGCCGTCCGTTGCGGCTAGCCCTCGTCTTCCTGGCCCGCGAGTAAGCCTGCGGACTCCAAGCCCAGAATCGCGTCGACCTCCTCGGCATCCTCCAGCGCATCGATGTCCTTGAGTTTGCGCTCCATAACGTTGGTGCGCGTGGTGATAATGCCCTCGACCGTCTTGCCCGCAGTCTCGATCTGCTGTTGGGCGCGGCGTAGCGCCGCCTGATAGCGCGGCAGCTCAGCCTTGACGGCGGAAAGCACGCGCAGCACGTCATCGGTGCGTTTTTGCAGCCTAAACGTCTGGTAGCTCATCTGCAGACTGTTGAGGATGGCGGCCATGGTGCTGGGGCCGGCAACGTTGACGTGATAGTCGCGGCCCAGGGTCTCGATAAGCCCGGGGCGACTGACGACCTCGGCGTACAGGCCCTCAAACGGCACGAACAGAATGCCAAAGTTGGTCGTCGCGGGCACGCTCAGGTACTTTTCGCAGATGTCCTTGGCCTCGCGCTTCACCATGGCGTCGAGCGTCTTGCGCGCGGCGGCCACAGCCTCGGCATCACCCGACTCCTGGGCGTCGAGCAGATGCTCGTACGCGTCGCCCGGGAATTTGGAGTCAATCGGCAGCAGCACGGGATCGCCCTCGTCTACCGGCAGCTTGACGGCAAACTCAACGCGCTCCGAGGCGCCGGGCTTGGTGGCCACGTTTTCCAGATACTGGTCGGACGTGAGGATGTCCGCCAGAATCGCGCCCAGCTGCACCTCGCCCAAAATGCCGCGCGCCTTCACATTGCCCAGCACGCGCTTAAGGTCGCCCACGCCGGTGGCGATAGATTGCATATCGCCCAGGCCCTTGTACACGGCCTCGAGCTGGTCGCTCACCTGCTTAAACGACGCAGACAGACGGTCGTTGAGCGTACGGGAAAGCTTCTCGTCCACCGTCGCGCGCATCTGGTCGAGCTGAACGTTGTTATCCTTGCGGATGGCGCCCAGCTGGGCATCGACCGTCTCGCGCACCTTGTCCAGGCGGTGCTCGATGCCCTCGCGGTTGGCGCCAAGCTGTTGAGCCGTCTCACGGCGCAGGTCATCCATACGGTCGCCGGCCTGCGAGAACTCGCGCGCAATGGTCAGGTAGCGCTGCTGCTCCACGGCCGCATCGGTCGTCTGCTGCTGCGCGATGGCATTTGCCGTGCGGCGGGTTTCGGCCAACGCGACGTTCAGGGTGTCGAGCGCGTTGTTGGCCTGCTCGAGCGCAGCCAGCATCTCTACCCCGCTATCGCCGCGCTCCCGCAGCTCGGCGCGAAGGCCCTTAAGCTGCAGGGCACAAGCCACAGCAACCCCCACCGCCACCAAAGCAATCACAATAAGCGCAATATCAATAGCAGGCATAGACTCCGCCCAACAAACCCAATCGATTACCAATCAAAACCGCGATCAATCTTACCCCGCCACACGCACCGGGCGCCCGGCCCCTTCTTGGGTGCCTCTCTCTTCCGCATATTCCATAATGCGACGCGCCGTCTCCCTGCTCACCTTTGAGTCATCGCCGGCCAAGTAGGCGTATACGTTTCCTTTATTCAGGTGCAGAGCACGGCAGAGGCCATAGCGCGTTACACCCGATTCCTCCAATGCTTTCAGTGTTCTCTTTCTCATCAGGGCGTTCACCCTTCTGTCGGCCGCTGGCTTTTCTTTCACCCCTCTATACGCGCGCCAAACGTTGGCGTAACGATTGGGAAGCTTATCCTCGGTGCATAGAGATGCCAGGCTACCCGCTTGGCCATACAGAGACAAAACACCTCGATAGCCCTCTTCCATCCACGAGCCCTCGGATAAACCCAGAACGTATTCGGCCTTACCCTGCGCCAAAGCGAGCAAAAACAGAGGCTCCGCCACGCGCGGCGCAGCCGTCGTCGCCTGCTCAACCAGTTTTCTAAAACTCAGCGACTGCTGTCCGGATAGCTCTCGGCAATAGCCTTTCAAAAATCCCTCAAAGGTCAAATTCAACCGAGTACCTCCTTTTTGTATTGCCTGTATGCGCAGACCATCTCTTGATAACTCCGCTCTGAAGGCGACGAGGCCAACGCCTCTCCTTCATCGAATATAAGCCGCTCGAGCAGATCCCAATCAAGTCGGTCGACGAATGCCTGACTATGAAGATCGACGATGTCGTTCGGACGATAGGCATAAAGCTTCATCACCGCCAGGTCCTCCAAAGATGGCGTAAAGTACCTGATAAAACGCGCCCCAATCTTCAAGGGAATCAAACGATCTTCGTAATTGAATGGCATCTGATTACAATATGCCACCGCCATACCATTCACCTCGGGGTATCGAGCTATGATCTCGCGGAGGCACCTGTCTACCTCAAACACATCAATGTCATGTGTAACCGACCGATTCGTCACATCGTTTAGCATGAAGGCGCTTCCTCCCACCAATACAACGCTCGGCCTGTCGTCTCTTGGACCTATTTCCAGCTCCGCCTCTTCATCAATGCCCAAAAGAGTCTGCTCTAAATCCTGCTTATACATAGTAAATCCTATTATTATTCATCTTCAATAATACTATTTAGTCGCACGACAGGACCCACAGGATGCAAGAATTCTGCTCGTGGCGATAATTCGTACACCCTAGAAGTCCTAATGTGACAAACGCTAGCTCTCCCAGCCGGCGCGGACGGTTGTTACGACATCGCCTAGGCGCTGGCCGAGAGCTGACAGATGTTGGAGCACTTCGCTGGGCGAAGCACCGTTGAGGATGCAGGTGAGCGCATACGAGACCAAGAAAATCGCCGCAAGTCCTAACGGAATGAGCACAATCATCGCTAACGTGCGCAGGCGCTGGCCCACGCGACGGTGACGCGCGCGGCGTTTGTCGAACGCAAGCTCCTGCGCATACGAATCTTGTTGTACGGAATAGTTCTCTGGCGCCGATTCACACCCGGACACAGCTGCAGGTACAGCAGCGGGCGCGGCATTTTGCGCAAAGGGCTGGGCAGATACCCCTTGCATTTGCATCTCCATGAGTCGTTGCTGCTGACGCAACATGCGCTCAGCTTGTTGCTGCGGAGTCTCAAGAAACAGGTCCATGCTGGCCTCCAAAATCGGAGCATTCGGCGCTTACGACCAGCATCCCGCACCACCATGACCGCGACAACACAATCGCCGGCAATAGCCACAAAGTTTCTTTTGCTCAAAAGCCGTCGAAAAGCCCAACAACTCCCCTACCAGCACTTTCTCTGAGCTTTTTTCGCCAGCAATCTTTTGGCCTTCCACTCTTACGCCAACTGACCAAAATCTAACCAAAAACTTGACGAAAATTGTGAAGACAGGGACCCCACACAAAAACGTGCCGCCCCAAAAGGGGCGGCACACAAACCAATCTATTAGCCAAAACTCGCTGGCAAGCTCGCGCCGTCAGACCCGCGGCGTATGCCTTTGCCTCGCGCGACCCTGCGAAGCCGTGAGCGAGAGGGAAAGGTTTCCCCGCCCTGCGCTCCGTGGTCGGTGAGGACAGACTACATACCCGCGAGACCGCGGGCGGCGGTGGCGCACATAAACGCCAAGACTAGAATCACGAGCGAGCCCGCGATGTCGACCAGCACGCCCATTGCGCGGCGCTCAAACAGCCAGCTCTCGAAGTGCGGGGCGACGTTGCGCCAAACACGCCACAGCAAGATGCCCATACCGATAACGCCCGGGATATTGAGCAGCAAAATCTCGGAGCACAAGAGGCCAATCAGGTTTCCGGCGGCAAAGCCCGCATCGCCCTCGCAGTATTTTCGATAAATCATGTACAGCATGTACGCCACAAACGGCTGCAGGCACGCAGAGATAAACGTAACCACCATCGAGGGGTCCTGAGAAAAGACATCGGTGAGCTTATCCACGCTCGTGGCATCCTTAGAGGCCAGGAGCAGACCAATGACCACCACGGGCACCACGCCCAAGATAACCTCGACCAGAGTAAACAACTTAGCAGTCAGATCCTCGCTAGCCGTATTGAGGTGAGGCGCCCACTCAGGATGAGCATGCGCGCCAACCTTCTTGTCCTTCTCGGCACGATCGGCCTTTTTGCCCTCAGGAACACGACGACCAGGATCCTTGCGAGTCCCCGCCGCAGCCACCCGAGCCCGAGACTTCTTACCCATACAAAAACACCCCATCAGGTAGTAGATAAACTAAAAGTTGCTACCCAGTGTACCCCACCCATGAACGGTGCCGTCCCAACCAGCCCCCATACAAAACGTGCCGCCCCTAAAGGGGCGGCACACAAACTTCTAATCAGCTTTTCTGTAGTGAGCACGCGACGACCCGAAGCCGGAGCGCAGGGCGGGGAAATACCTTTGCCTCGCGCGACCCTGCGGAGCCGTGAGCGAGAGGGAAAGGTATTTCCCCGCCCTGCGCTCCGCAGCAGCCAGCGCCAAGCGCTAGTAGTTCACCACCTGCTCCTCAAAGTACGCCTTCGGATGGTTGCAAACCGGGCACACCTCGGGCGCCTCGGCACCAACATGCAGGTGCCCGCAGTTCAGGCACTTCCACACCTTTACGCCCTCGCGCTCGAACACCTCGCCCGACTCAATGCGCTCGACGAGCTTGTTGTAGCGCTCCTCGTGAGCCTTCTCGACGGCAGCAACACCGCGGAACTTCGCGGCGATCTCGGCAAAGCCCTCTTCCTCGGCGGTCTTGGCAAACTCGTCGTACATCGTGGTCCACTCGTAGTTCTCGCCCGCAGCGGCATCACGCAAGTTATCCAGGGTGTCGGGAACGGCGCCGTCGTGCAGATACTTAAACCACAGCTTGGCGTGCTCGGACTCGTTGCCTGCGGTCTCGGCAAAGATATTCGAGATCTGCACGTAGCCATCCTTCTTGGCCTTAGATGCGTAATAGCGATACTTGGTGTGCGCCTGGGACTCACCGGCAAAAGCGGTCTCGAGGTTCTTCTTGGTTTGAGAGTTCTCAAAATCCATAGGTGTACTTCCCTTCAACACATGCCGCCCATAGGCTTTGAGCGGCCTTGCCCTTAGGATGCCCCCATGACGAAAATTTAAACCTTACAATCCTGTTCTTCAGATTCGGGTAGGCTACACGCTTAGCCAGCGGTCGCCCTCCACGCGGCAAAAGCCCTCACGCTCCAAGTCGGCCAAAATGCCTGCGACAAGATCGCGGTCGACCGGCTCGCGGCCTGCCGCCGCCTCCATTTCGTTGACACCCGCCACGGCCTCGGCGAGCGTGATGCCCGCCGGCCGCCCATCGCGCGCAGCCAGCAGCATGCGCACAATATGGGCGCGCTTTTGACGGCGCGAGCCCTCAAACTTGGACTGACGGCTATAGCTCGCCGAGCGCCTGGACGGATTGGGCAGCGTCTTCTTAAGATACGCGCCATAATCCAGCAGCGCGTAATACCATGCGCGCGGTGTGTCGGCATCATCGAGCGGCACGGCAAAGGGAGCGATCTCATCCGCCGTCGCGCCGGGAGCCGCCGGACAGGCGGCCTGAATCAGCGGCACCAGTTCGCGATCGGGAACAGCCGGCACGTCGGGAAAGAAATGATGCAGAAAGACCGTGCGCACGTTGGTCTCCAGATACACGCCCGGAAGATCGAACGCAAACGAGCGGATTCCCTGCGCCGTCGCCGGACCAATGCCGGGCAGCGCGACCAGATCGCGCGTCTCGCGCGGAAACTCCCCATCCCAGTCCTCAACAACGCACTGTGCGGCCCTGTGAAGAGCCAGAGCACGACGGTTGTAGCCCATGCCCTGCCAAGCGTCCAAAACATCGGAAGGCGCGGCCTGGGCAAGCGCCTGTACGGTCGGAAAGCGATCGAGCCACGCCGGCATGCGCGTCTCCACACGCGGCACCTGCGTCTGCTGCAACATGACCTCGGAAAGCCAGATGATATACGGGTCGCGCGTGCGGCGCCACGGAAGGTCGCGATAACGCAGGACCCCTTCCGATCGAATCATCGAACGAAAGGGGTCCTGAATCATGGCTACACTCCTTGTGCGGCGCTATTCTTCCCGGCAAGCGCACGCACAGGTGGCGTACTCGGGAAACGCATCGCGGTCGGCGAACTTGGAATCGACGGCCGGGAACTGGCGGCGAGCGACGATATCGCCCAGCGAAACGGAATCGAGGTAGTCGCGCATCAGCGCCTGAGCTCCGGCCCACAGGGAATGATAGCAGCACGTACCCATGCGCGCACAGTCGCCATCGGGCGCAGTGCAATCGTTCATGACCATGGGGCCCTGAACGGCCTCGACGACCTGTCGGATGGTGACATCGTCGGGGCTGACCCTAAGACGCATGCCGCCATGGACGCCACGCAGGCTCTCCACAATACCGGCCTGAACCAAACCATGCTGGATCGAACGGGCAAACGAATACGGGACATTGACCTCTTCGGCGGCAGTGCGAACAGAAAGCAGACGCTCCGGGTCCTCGGCAAGCATCGCGAGCATGCGAAGGGCGTAATCAGTCTTCCTCGATATGTCCATTTTTCCCCTTTCAAGGAATAGGAGCAGCTCGAACGAGCTCCGGGGCCGAGCTTACGTCGAGACGTCAATGACCGTATGGACGCCCAAATAGCAAAACGGGTGCCCACTGAATGCCGTGTTTGAAGCCTCTTGCATCAAAAACGGCCCACAGTGCAATTCAGTATAACCTAACCCCCTGCTTCGTTGAACTGGTGTTGCGCAACAAACGCCTTGTTTGAACACATGTCTCAAACGGAACTTGTCCGGGAATTGGAAGGATTTGCTTCTGGGCGAAAGGAGCCGATGGGATCGAGGTCCTATCAAACGCAAAAAGCCACGTCCGAAGACGTGGCTTTAATTGCGTTGGCGGGAAGTACGGGGCTCGAACCCGCGACCTCCGACGTGACAGGCCGGCGCTCTAACCAAACTGAGCTAACTCCCCAGGCAGTCGTTCGCGTTTGTTTCCGCTCGCGTGCGCTGCGGGGATTAGTATACACAGAAGTCTGTCCGGCGCGCAACAACTTTTTTGAAAAAATTTTTGGGGCCATCCGGGAGGGGGGGGGGGGGGGGGGGGGGGGGGGGGGGGGGGGGGGGGGGGGGGGGGGGGGGGGGGGGGGGGGGGGGAGGGGGG
>USFU01000030.1 GCA_900554135.1 uncultured Collinsella sp.
CTCATGATGTTCAACGTGCCGCTGCCCGGCGGTACCACTGGTCACGCCGTTGGTGGCGCGCTCATCGCGCTGCTGCTGGGCCCCGAGGCTGCTGCCATTGCCGTCTCGGTCGCGCTGGCGCTGCAGGCGCTGCTGTTTGGCGACGGCGGCGTTCTGTCCTTTGGCGCCAACTGCTTTAACATGGCCTTTGTGCTGCCGTTTGCCGCTGCTATTGTGTTCCGTGCGCTCAACAGCCGTCTGCACGACAAGAGCTGGGGCACTTCGGTTGCTGCCATCGTGAGCGGCTGGGTCGGCTTGTGCGTGGCTGCCCTTTGCGCTGCCATCGAGTTTGGCATTCAGCCGATGCTCTTTACCAACGCCTCGGGTGCCCCACTGTACTGCCCCTTCCCGCTGTCTGTTTCCATTCCGGCCATGCTGATCCCGCATATGCTGGTAGCCGGTGTGGTCGAGGGCGTGGCGACCGCCGCTATCTACGGTTTCATTAAGAAGACGGCGCCGAGCTTTATCGTCGGGCCCGAGGCCGTCGATGGCCAGCTTGCTGCCGAGGGCGCTGCTGCCAAGAAGACCTCGCTGGTCCCCACGCTCATCCTGGTCGCTGTGCTTGTCGTTGCCACGCCGCTGGGCCTGCTGGCCACCGGTGACGCATGGGGCGAGTGGGACGCCGAGGGCGCCGCGACCGCCGTTCAGGAGGCTGGCGACGACAGTCTACAGGCTTCGGTCGGCCTCGACGCCCCGACCTTTGCCGATGCACTGCCCACGGGTGATTATCTGCAGGCCTATTCCGAGGAGCAGGGTCTTGGCTTTGCCGGCCAGGCTGCCATGTATATCCTCTCCGGCGTGATTGGCGTGGCGGTGCTCACCATCGTATTCCGTCTTATTTCGCTGACGGTCAAGGAAAGCTAAGCGCATGGCGACGGTCGAGCTGCCTAGCTGGCTTGCGGCCGAGGAGCGATACGAGCCCACGGGCGCTCGGCATCGTGTAATGCAAAAGAATGTCCTGCACCTGGCGAGCCTGCTTGAGCGGGTTCGCCTGGGCGGTGGCGCGCACGAGGGCGGGTCGATTATCGACCGCGCCCTTTCTTCCGTTTCGGCGCCGGTGCGTTTGCTCGGCATGTTTGTCTGCGTCCTGTGCGTGTGTCTGGCGCAGAGCCCGCTGTACCTCATGTTGATGGCGGCTATCGCGCTGGTGTTCGTTGCCGTGCGCCCTGCACGCGGGCTGCGCGCGACCTTTGTGCCGGCGCTCGGCGCTGCGGGGTTTGCCGTGGTTCTGGCGCTGCCCGCCTTGCTGCTGGACGCTTCTGCCGCGGGCGCCATGCTCAAGATTGCGCTCAAGACCTTCATTAATGTGTCGCTGGTGCTGGGCGTTTCGTGGACCCTCACGTGGAGTCGTATGTCGGCGGCGCTCAAGATGCTGCATCTACCCGACGAAGTTATCTTTACGTTTGATATGGCGCTCAAGCACATCGAGGTGCTGGGTCGCACGGCGCACAATCTGTGCGAATCGGTCATGCTGCGCAGCGTTGGCCGTGCGCCTGAGGGATTTTCGCGTACCGATTCGATCGCGGGTATCATGGGCATGACCTTTATCAAGGCGATGGAATGCAGCCGCGCGATGGACGAGGCCATGCTCTGCCGCGGCTTTGCCGGTGCGTATCCGGCTCCCGCGCGCGCCGGGTTTGGCTGGCGCGATGCGGTCTATGCGGCCGGCGTGGCGCTGCTGGCGGTGTTGTGCGCCGTGCTGTAACGCGGGCGGTCGAACCGTCGATATGAATAGGGAAGGGCGACGTTTTGGCAAACGATACGAATGACGCAATGGGCGCGAGCGGTGCTGCTGGCGCCGAGGCCACGCCGCTCATCGAGCTGCGCGACGTGGTGTTCTCCTATGCGGGGCATACGGTAGTCGACGGCGTTTCGCTGCAGGTCGATCGCGGTGAACTCGTTGCCCTGCTCGGTCCCAACGGCTGTGGCAAGACGACGATCATGCGCCTTATTAACGGCCTTGAACTCGCGGACGCAGGGGCATACCTGTTTGACGGGCGCGTGATCGATGCGGCGTTTCTAAAGGATTCCGCGGCCGCTCAGCGTTTTCATCAGCGCGTGGGCTTTGTGTTCCAGAATGCCGACGCCCAGCTCTTTTGCGCTACGGTGGGTGAGGAAGTTGCTTTTGGTCCCGCGCAGATGGGGCTGCCGGCAGACGAGCTCGAGTGCCGCGTGCGCGATGCCATGGGGCTGTTCCAGGTTGCCGACCTTGCCGACGCCTCTCCCTATCAGCTCTCGGGCGGGCAAAAGAAGCGCGTTGCGCTGGCTGCGGTGGTGTCGATGAACCCCGATATCCTGGTCCTCGACGAGCCTACCAATGGGCTCGACGAGGATTCATGCGACATCGTGGTCAACTTCTTGCTGGCCTACGTCGCGGCGGGTAAGACGGTCTTGATGAGTACACATCACCAGGATTTGGTGCGACGCCTGGGCGCCCGTGCAATCTATATCGATCGATATCACCATGTGGTTGAGGCGCCTTCGCCGTCGTATGGAACCGAAAGCGGTGCTACGGACTAGTTGCTGCGTAGAGCGTGCGTAGCCGCCCGCGCGGCTTTGCCGTGATGGTATAGTTATCCAGGTTTTTTATGGGGGTGGCTATGCCAAGCTGGAACATTCATATCGCTCAGACGGAGCGTTTGCTGGAGCGCACCGGTGCGCTTGCCAAGAGCGTGCGCGACCGCAATGCCTTTTTGTTTGGCTGCGTGGTTCCGGATATCTTCGTGGGCTATATGGTCCCTGGCATCGCCGATCCCATCCCGTACCGCATTACGCACTTTGCCAAGCCTGAGCCCATCCCTAAGCCTCGTGAGCATGAGTTCTGGGATACCTATGTGGCACCGTTGCTTAAAAGTTCGCCCACCGGTGCGCCGGCCGCGGCGACCTCGATTATCGAGGAACGCGAGCGACTGAACCGCGTTCACTATCCCCAGCGCTACAAGGATGCCGAGCCGGTTGTTGGCCCTGGCGCCTGTGAGTTCTCGCTTGCGTCCGAGGATGTGGCGCAGTCGCTGCTCGATTTGACGCTGGGTGTCTGGTCGCATCTGGTGGCTGATACCGTATGGAATACGCGCGTGAATCAGTACCTGGAGGCGCACGGCGGCAAGCCGTGTGAGGAGTTCCGCATTAAAAAGCAAGGCGACTTTGACTGGTTTGGCAAGACGCTCGGCATTGTTTCGATTCCGCGCGCGACCGATCGCCTGTATACTGCGGCGACGCGTTTTGGGCAGTATCCCATCCATAAAGAATATGTGCTCAAGACCATCGGCGTTATGCACGAGATTGTACGCGAAAACCCCGGCGAGCCCGATCATCCGCCGTATCGCCTGCTAACCGAGGAGTTTTTCGATGCAACGTTTACCGAGGTCATCGAGCTGACCGAGGCAGGATTTGCGGCTCACGTTGCTGCTTCTGACGTTCCCGCAGTCCCCCTGATCGCTAGCTGCTAGCCGGCCGGCTTAACGGTGAACAGTTCAACCCAATCGACCAACAGCTCCCGTCGCAGGGCATTTTCAGCGGTACGTTCCTGATCGGTCTTTGGGATGTAGGGGAGCCCCGCCTTTTTATGAATGAGCTCGGCGATGTTGTTAAAGCTCTTCTTGTCCTTGATCTGGTCGTAGGTAATTTGTATGACATCGTAGCCCATGCTGGTGAGCGCGGTGGTGCGCTCGGCATCGGAGAGACTTGCGGCTTCGCTGTCATGGGCGGAGCGGCCTTGGCATTCCAAAATGACGCCCATGCTGTCGGTGTTGCTCTCTATGAGGATATCGGCGTAGCAGCAGGTTTTGTCATACAGTGAGCGCGCGGCGTCGCTGAGTGGGATGCGCACGTTGTTGGTGATGCCGATACCCAGGCCGCCCTCGTCACGGGGGAGTGAGACGAGTATGGATGTTTGGACTTCGAAAGGCGAGGCGGTCTGCCCCGTCATGTGCTCGGCCGCCCAGCGGAGCTGCTTAACGCCGCGCAGGCCTGCGGCCTGCTTAGCGAATGCGGCGATATCCGCCGCGCTGAGGAGCGGTTGGCGCTTCCACAGGTTGATGTCATTGCCCTTGGTGTCGTTAACTCGCTCCCAGCCGCAGTTGGGTGGAATGAGCTTAAGCGAAATAGATTCATCGAGTTGTTGCTGCGTTCGCTCGCAGGGCTTAAACACTGCAAAGGAGCCGCACATCTCGTAGCAAGCCATGAGTAACTGGTTGCGTGAGACCTTCGTAGCAAGGTTGAGCAGCGTAAACTCGGGCGACGTGACATCAAATCCATGCTCAGTCTGCCTAAACGACCCAGGAGGCGGCTCTTGGGTTAGCAGACGGCTATGAAATAGCTTTCCGTTCGCGCGCTGTTTTCTTTCGCCCACGAATCTCCAAACTGGTGTGCCGAGCAAGTCTTTAAATACTGGTTGTTTTGAGTAATGCACCAAGCGATGGTCATGGTCGGGCGGCAGGATTGCCGGATAGAGTCCTAGTATCTGGGGCGGGATGCGATAGTACTGAAAAGCTGTGGGTCCGCAAGCGAGAAATGACATGGCAATCCGATCGTTCGAGCGTTGTTTGGGCTAGAAAGGCTATCGGTTTCGGAAGTGCGGGGAAAAAGACAAACAGGCAAAGCACAAGCGGTATTTGAGCCAACTTTATCAGGGGTTTTGTTGAAATAAAAGGGCTTGTGCTCGGAGGTAAGCAATTTTTCCCCGCACTTCCGAAAACGCGGTCGATCTGACTCTTGCTAAAACGATTTAGCAGCGTCGGTTAAGGTGTGGGTTTGCTACCGGGCGAACACTTTTAGCGCTTGGGGCTTTATTTTTTGGGCCTCGGAGGGCGGATTTCGCGTTTTTGGTAAAGAAATGCGTGCGTGTTTTGCCGTGGGGCGGCATTGGCACAGAAAAAGGGCCCGGAAGGCAAAGCCTTCCGGGCCCTTTGCAATGCAAGCGTGCTAGCAAGTGCGATTTAGCGCACCTGAGCGACGTAAGCGACGTTGGTCGAGGAGACCTTGTCCTCGAGCTGGACGCTCATGCGGGGATCGCCGGCGGTGGCGACGGTCAGGTCGCCGGCCTCGACGTAGCCGAGCTCCTTAGCGGTCTCGATCGCCTTGACGATCGTGCCGTTGACGGTGCCCTGGGTAATCTCGGCCTGGTGCGGGATAACGCCCCAGTACATGATCATCTGCTGGACGGCCCACTCGTGGCGGGAGAACGCGCAGATCGGCATGTTGGGACGGAAGTGCGAGATCAGGCGAGCGGTACGACCGGTGGTCGTCGGCACGGTGATGCACTTGGCGCCAACGGTGGTGGCCATGTTCACAGCGGACATACCCACAACGTTGTTGACGACGCGGGTGCCGTGAGCATCGGCCGGAACCTCGAGCGGAGCGTGGGCCGGGAGGTACTTCTCGGTCTCGAGAGCAATGCTAGCCTGCATCTTGACGGCCTCGACCGGGTACTTACCGGCAGCGGACTCGCCAGAGAGCATAACGGCGTCGGTGCCGTCGTAAATGGCGTTAGCGACGTCGGCAACCTCGGCGCGCGTCGGGCGCGGGTTCTGCTGCATGGAGTCGAGCATCTGCGTAGCGGTGATGACGGGCTTGTAGGCCGCGTTGCACTTGGCGATGATCTCCTTCTGGATGTGGGGAACGAGCTCGGGCTTGATCTCGATGCCCAGGTCGCCACGGGCGACCATGATGCCGTCGGAAGCCTCGAGGATCTCGTCGAAGTTCTCGACGCCCAGGGCGCACTCGATCTTCGGGAAGATCGTCACGTGCTCGCCACCGTTCTCGCGGCAAAGCTCGCGGATGCCGCGGACGGACTCGCCGTCACGGATGAAGGAAGCGGCGATGTAGTCGATGTTCTCGGTCAGGCCAAAGAGGATGTCCTGACGATCGCGCTCGGTGATGGCGGGCAGCGAGATGTTGACGTTGGGCATGTTGACGCCCTTGCGCTCGCCGATCAGGCCGTCGTTCTTAACGACGCAGGTCATGTCCTGGCCGTCGACGGACTCGACCTCGAGGGCAACCAGGCCGTCATCGATCAGGATGAGGGAGCCCTTCTCGACCTCGGAGGGCAGAGCCAGGTAGTCGAGGGAGATGTGCTCAGCGGTGCCGTGGAAATCCTCGGACGTGGGCTGAGCGGTGACGACGATCTTGTCGCCGGTCTTGACGGCAACCTTCTTGCCGTCGACCAAAAGGCCGGTGCGGACCTCGGGGCCCTTGGTGTCGAGCAGGATGCCGACGGGCATGCCGAGCTCCTTGGAAATACGGCGGACGCGCTCGATGCGACCGTGGTGCTCGTCGTAGGAGCCGTGCGAGAAGTTAAAACGGGCGACGTTCATGCCCGCCTTGATCATCTCGCGGATGGTCTCGTCGCTATCGCAGGCGGGACCCATGGTGCATACAATCTTGGTGCGCTTGTACATTCAGACCTCCATCTGACATCGTCTTGCGCTGATAGATAAACCATAAGAAATAAAACTGAGATGATTATAACGAAATGCCGACCGAATACCCCAAAAAATCGACCGTATGCCGAATTAGAAGTTCATTTTTTGCGGAAAAACGGTATATGCAAAAACTTTACCAACCGTTCTAACCGCTGTTATCTGGGCGATATTTTAGTTCGATGATGCGCCGAAGAAAAAACGTTTTATCAATGTTGAACATCACACGGTCTGCACCGTTGCGCCTGTGCCGTGTTTCCAGATGGAATGTTTTGGCTAGACGCGTCGCTTTGGGGTACCATAGCTCCACTATCAACTGCCGCTCAGCACGGCAGCCTTGATGAGCCCTTGCCCTTCTCCTGGGAATTATGATCGGGCATCAATCTGCTGAGTGGCCCGAATCCCAGGAGGGGACTCTATATGCAAAAGGAATACCTGTCCGCCGCGGCGGAGGTGCTCAGCGACCAAGGTGTCGATGAGAACCTCGGCCTGGGCAACGACGAGGCGTCGTCGCGCCTTGCCAAGACAGGCCCTAACAAGCTCGAGGAAGCCGAGAAGACGCCGCTATGGAAGCGTTTCTTTGAGCAGATGGCCGACCCCATGGTCATCATGCTGATCGTTGCCGCCGTTATCAGCGCACTTACGGGCATGGTCAAGGGCGAGCCCGATTTTGCCGACGTCGCCATTATCATGTTCGTCGTTATCGTCAACTCGGTGCTGGGCGTGGTCCAGGAAGCCAAGAGCGAGGAGGCCCTCGAGGCCCTGCAGGAAATGAGCGCGGCGCAGTCCAAGGTGCTGCGCGACGGCAAGCTCGTGCACCTGCCGAGCGCCGAGCTCGTGCCCGGTGACGTGATCATGCTCGAGGCGGGCGACTCGGTCCCGGCCGACTGCCGCGTCCTCGAGAGCGCCACGATGAAGATCGAAGAGGCCGCACTCACCGGCGAGTCCGTGCCGGTCGAGAAGCACGCCAACGTGATCGAGCTTGCCGCGGGCGCCGACGACGTGCCGCTCGGCGACCGCAAGAACATGTGCTACATGGGTTCCACCGTTGTGTACGGCCGTGGCCGCGCCGTCGTGGTCGGCACTGGCATGGACACCGAGATGGGCAAGATTGCCGGCGCCCTGGCCGAGGCCAAGGAAGAGCTCACGCCGTTGCAGGTGAAGCTCGCCGAGCTCAGCCGTATCCTTACCATCATGGTTATCGTCATCTGCGTCGTCATCTTTGGCGTCGACATCATCCGTCACGGCGTGGGCAACGTCCTTACCGACCCGACTGCTCTGCTCGACACCTTTATGGTTGCCGTCTCGCTCGCCGTCGCCGCCATCCCCGAGGGTCTGGTTGCCGTCGTGACCATCGTTCTTTCGCTCGGCGTGACCAAGATGGCCAAGCGCCAGGCGATTATCCGCAAGCTTTCTGCTGTCGAGACGCTCGGCTGCACGCAGACCATCTGCTCGGACAAGACCGGCACGCTTACCCAGAACAAGATGACCGTCGTCAAGCACGAACTCGCTGCGCCCAAGGAGAAGTTCCTGGCCGGCATGGCGCTGTGCTCCGATGCCCAGTGGGACGAGGAGCTGGGCGAGGCCGTGGGCGAGCCGACCGAGTGTGCACTTGTCAATGATGCCGGCAAAGCTGGTCTTACTGGGCTGACTGCCGAGCATCCGCGCGTGGGCGAGGCCCCGTTCGACTCGGGCCGTAAGATGATGTCCGTGGTCGTCGAGACCCTGGACGGCGAGTACGAGCAGTACACCAAGGGCGCGCCCGACGTGGTGATCGGCCTGTGCACCCATATCTACGAGGGCGATAAGGTCGTCCCCCTGACCGAGGAGCGTCGCGCCGAGCTCGTGGCAGCCAACAAGGCCATGGCCGACGAGGCCCTGCGCGTGCTGGCGCTGGCGAGCCGCACCTACACCGAGGTTCCCGCCGACTGCAGCCCCGCTGCGCTCGAGCATGACCTGGTCTTCTGCGGCCTGTCCGGCATGATTGACCCGGTCCGCCCCGAGGTGGCCGACGCTATCCGCGAGGCGCACGATGCCGGTATCCGCACCGTCATGATCACGGGCGACCACATCGACA
Organism: uncultured Collinsella sp.; assembly: GCA_900554135.1. The sequence goes on from USFU01000030.1 coordinate 8,536, forward strand.
CCGCCGTGGCCATCGCCAAGCAGCTGGGCATCGTCGCCGATCGCAGTCAGGCCATTACCGGTGCCGACCTCGACCGCATGAGCGACGAGGAGCTTGACGCGCACATCGAGGACTACGGCGTGTACGCCCGCGTCCAGCCCGAGCACAAGACCCGCATCGTCGAGGCTTGGAAGTCGCGCGACCAGATCGTGGCCATGACGGGCGACGGCGTCAACGACGCCCCGTCCATCAAGCGCGCCGACATCGGCGTTGGCATGGGCATCACCGGTACCGATGTCACCAAGAACGTCGCCGACATGGTGCTTGCCGACGACAACTTCGCCACCATCATCGGTGCCTGCGAAGAGGGCCGTCGCATCTACGACAACATCCGCAAGGTCATCCAGTTCCTGCTTTCGGCCAACCTTGCCGAGGTCTTCTCGGTGTTTATCGCCACACTCATCGGCTTTACCATCTTCCAGCCGGTGCAGCTGCTGTGGGTGAACCTGGTCACCGACTGTTTCCCCGCGCTCGCGCTGGGCATGGAGGATGCCGAGGGCGACATCATGAAGCGCAAGCCGCGCAACGCCAAGGACGGCGTCTTTGCCGGTCACATGGGCCTGGACTGCGTGGTCCAGGGCCTGATCATCACCGTGCTGGTGCTGGCGAGCTTCTTTGTGGGCGTGTACTTTGACATGGGCTACATCCACATCGCCGATATGATCGCCGGCAATGCCGACGAGGAAGGCGTGATGATGGCGTTCATCACGCTCAACATGGTCGAGATTTTCCACTGCTTCAATATGCGCAGCCGTCGTGCGTCGCTGTTTAGCATGAAGAAGCAGAACAAGTGGCTGTGGGCTTCGGCCGCGCTGGCGCTGGTGCTGACGGTGATCGTGACCGTGCAGCCGACGCTTGCCGAGATGTTCTTTGGCCCTGTGACGCTTGAGCTTAAGGGCGTTATCGCCGCGCTGGGCCTGGCCTTCCTGATCATTCCGCTGATGGAGATCTACAAGGCGATCATGCGCGCGGTCGAAAAAGAGTAGGTCGAAAGGCTGCCCTTCCCACCGGCCCGACCGCCTGCGGGGTTTCTCCTTCGCTGGTCCTCGCGCTTCGCGCTGCGGGATCGCTCAGAAGAAACCCCTCCCGGCGGTCGGGCCTTCGGATGGCCTCTCGGGATCATTGGCTGAGGGAAAGTGTGTGAGTCGGTCGAGCAGTTGCTCGACCGACTCTTTTTTGTGGGTAAAATACCTGCTCAGTTGTGATTTTGGGTGCTGGGAGGCATTTGTGGGCAAGGCTAAGGCTAAGGCGAAGAAAAAGACGACGGGGGCGCGGGCTAAGCGTGACCGTCGTCGGAAGCTCGCGACCGAAGCCCTTGCATCTGCTGAGGAGTTGCTGGCGAGTGTACCGGGGCTCGATGCGCTGCAGGATGTTCCGGCGTTCGATGACCTGCCGGTCGATGCGGCTCAGCAGGCTGCATTTGATGACTTTTGCGCACAGGCCGAGGAGCCCGAGCAGATGCAGCTCGGTGCCGTGGTGCGCCTGGACCGCGGGTTTCCGCTGGTGGCGACTGCCGATGACACGTTTCGTGCCGAGCATGCCGTAGGGTTTGCCAAGTCGCGTGGCGAGGACGAGGTCTTGCTGCCCGCTGTGGGCGACCGCGTGGCGGTTCGCCGTGCCCCCGGGCACGACATGGGCGTGATCGAGTGCGTGCTGCCGCGCCGTACGAGCTTTGAGCGTTGGCGTGGCCGTGCCCGCGGTGAGCGCCAGGTGCTCTGCTCCAACGTTGACAGCGTGCTGATCGTGCAGGCGCTCGGCGCCGGCGAGGTGCTGCTCGATCGCGTGGCGCGCTCACTGGTGTTGGCGCTCGATTGCGATGCCGAGCCGGTAGTGGTGCTCACCAAGGCCGACCGCTGCGAGGCCGATGAGCTCGAGCGCGATCTGGACCGCGTGCGCCGTCTGGTGGGTCCGGGCGTGCGCGTGATCGTGACGTCTTCTGCTGAGGGCCTCGGCCTGGACGAGGTGCGCGCCTGCGTGCCGGCTGGGAGCTGTGCCATGATCTTGGGCGAGTCGGGCGCCGGCAAGTCGACGCTGCTCAACGCGCTACTGGGCCACGATGCGCTGGCCACTGGCGGCGTGCGCGAGCGTGATGACCAGGGCCGCCACACTACGGTTGCGCGCGTGATGGTGGCGCTGCCGGGCGACGCCGGCGTGATCGCCGATGCCCCGGGCCTGCGCAGCCTGCCGCTTGTGGGCCACGAACGAGGGTTGGCGCGTGCCTTCCCCGAGATCGTCGAGGCGTCGCGTGCGTGCCGGTTTGGCGATTGCACACATACCCATGAGCCGGGTTGTGCCGTTCGCGAGGCCGAGGACGCGGGGCAGATCGACAGCCTGCGTCTGGAGACGTTCCAAAACCTGGCGTCATCCATGCGTGTGAGTGCCCAAATGCTCGATCCCGATGTCCATCTGTAATTGACTTTTCCTATGACGGCCGCCTCCCAACTGCTTGGGAGGCGGCTTTTTTGCTGCCAAAGCGCCTCGAAATATGCGTTTTGCCGACGTTCTGACCAAAATCTTGCCACGAGCTTGACGGGCTGGTCAGCTTTTGGTCAGCAATTGGTTTGACACGTAAAACCAAGATTGCGATTGCGCCGCTTTGCGCCCTGGTCGCCCAGACAATGGTGGTACGGGCATTTGCCCGGTGCCACCTTGAGAGGAGCGGCCGTGAACAAGAGCAAGCGCATCGCCAGCAGCCTGGTCGCGGGCGTGCTTGCCGCGGCGCTCTGCATGGTCTACGGCTCGTCGATCCGCTCGCAAGCCGAACAGGCCCAGGCCGAGACTTTTGCAAAATATGGCGGCGACCGCGTTGAGGTGTGCGTCGCGGCGCGCGATATCGATGCGGGCGAGACCCTCGACGAGACCAATGTCATAACTCAGGAATGGCTGGCGAGTCTGTTGCCGCGTGATGCGGCGACCGAGCTGCGTCAGGTGCGCGGCGACGTGACGACCTCGCGCATTCCCAAAAACGCCGTGATTTGCAATGTCTACACCAAGGCCGAGAGCCACAAGCTCGAGGTGCCTAAAGGCAAGGTTGCCGTTTCGGTGGCGGTCGATGCCGAGCACTCGGTCGGCGGCGCCACGGGCGTGGGTAGCTATGTGGACGTGTACGTGCAAAAAGATGGCGTGACCGATCGTTTGTGCGGCGCGTACGTGATCGATACCAGCGAAGATGCCGGCACCACGCGTGAAGGCAAGATCGAGTGGGTGACGCTGGCGGCAGACCCCGAAGATGTCAAGGAATTGCTGGGAGCCTCGGGAAAGGGAACGGTCAGCTTGACGATTCCCGCCACGGTGCGCGGCAAAAAGAGCGGAGGCGACGAGTGATGAAGGCGATCTGGCTTGCGTGCTGCGCATGCGGCGATTACGGGCTGCTACAGCAGGAAGTCGAGGGTCGCGATGTGGGCGCGCAGGTGCTTCGCGTGGGCGACCTGGACGGGCTGGTATCCTTGGCGCGGGCGTTTCCGTCGCGTCGCGGTGCCGCCATCATCGCGGCGTCTCTGTTCGATACCGAAGACGTGCGGAAGACCGTTGCGCGCCTGACGGCCGAGGGCCGCGTGAGTCGTGTCGTCGTGTTGATCGAGACACTCGACCCGTCGGATATCGAAGGGCTGTTTCGCGCGGGGGCGACCGAGGTCATCGCTGCGCACAGTTTGTGCGGCAACGGGCGCGCGGGTGAGGGAACGGTTGATTCCGATTGGCGCATGACGATTGAGCCCGATGCTTTTGTTGATAGGGAACCCGGGGCGCCTCGCGCTACAAGAGGCCCGCGTGTTGATGAATATGGAAAAGCGGAAGCCGAGCATGGTCGGCGCCCCCGGGACCCCCTTGCATACGATGACGCTGGAGGGCCGGTGCCGTATGGCGATGACGTTCTGGCTGAAGATATGGGATACGTGCACGGCGTAAATCTGGCCGATGAGCTCGACGAGGTCGAGGGTTTTGCCGGGGCCGGCGAGCCGTGTGCCGCTGCGTCTTTTGCTTCGGAACCGCAGCCCGGGCAGCCCGCCATGCCGGCTTGGGCTCAGCATGTGACCGCGGCGGGGGAGACGGGGATGTTATCGCCCGCGTCCGTGTCGCCGGTTCCTGCGCCGTCAGCCCCCGCGCTGTCGGCGGACGCTTCGATTCCGTCGCGTCGGGCGCCGGTTGTCTGCGCCGTCTCGGGTTCGGGCGGTTGCGGCAAGTCGACGATCGTTGCCACTATGGCGCATGCGGCGTCGCTGTTGGGTTTGCGTGCCGCCGTGCTCGACTTGGACCTCATGTTTGGAAACCTATACGACCTGCTGGGCGTCGATGCCCCGCACGATATGGCGACGCTTATCGAGCCGTCGGCGGCGGGCGCACTTGCCGAGCCGGATATCGTGGCCGCATCGATGCGCGTCGCCCCGGGCGTCACGCTCTGGGGACCTGTCGCGGCCCCCGAGAAGGCCGAGCTCATGGCACGTCCGGTGGAGCTATTGCTCGATGTTTTGCGTCGCGAATCCGACGTGGTCTTTGTCGACACCTCGGTCTTTTGGGGTGATGCCGTGGCCGCCGCGGTGGCGGCGAGCGACCGTTGCCTGGTCGTAGGCGATACGGCAGTATCGTCCGCGACATCCGCTTCGCGCGTCATTGAGCTGGCGAGCCGTGTGGGCGTGCCACGCACCCGTATGAGCGCCGTGTTCAACCGGTTTGGTGCGCGCGGCGCCGACGAGGACGTCGCCATGCGCTTTGAGATTGCCTGCGCACTGAGCTCCAAGATCCGCATTGCCGATGGCGGTCAGGACTTGGCCGCGCTCATGGCATTCGGTCGCGCCGACGAGGCAGTGGGTCAGACGAGCACTTTTGCGACCAGCGTGCGCGAGGCCACGCGCGAGATGCTCGTGGAGCTGGGCTGCGCCGTCGGTCCCTGGAGCGATATGGTCGCCGACCGCGCGACCCGCACCGAGCGCCCACGCATCCGTCTTCCCTGGTCGCGTGAGGGTGATTCGCGATGAGTCTGCAGACGAGGATTAAAGCCGCTGGCGCGGCCGCCGCGGCTGCCCCCGTTGATGCGGGACGCCACCGTGCCGTTAAACGCCGCACCAAGCGTGCGGTGATGGACCGCATGGGCTACGACGAGGTGGCGCGCATCAGTGCCTACGTCGACCCTGCCCTTGCCCGCTCTGAGCTGCGTCCGGCGGTGGAAGCGGCGCTCAACGTGGAAGAGCCGACCGACTTGGCGACGCCTGAGCGTGAGACCATCATCGACGAGATCCTAGATGACGTGGTGGGCCTGGGACCGCTGCAGCCGCTCATCGAGGACGACACCGTTACCGAAATCATGATCAACGGCTGTCGCTCTGCCTTTTTTGAGCGCAGTGGCGTTTTGTATCCCATCGAGCACGCGTTTGAGGACGACGAGCAGATCCGTGTGCTCATCGACCGCATCATCTCGCCGCTCGGCCGTCGTATCGACGAGCGTAGCCCCATCGTCAACGCCCGCCTCAAGACGGGTTATCGCGTCAACGCAGTGATTCCACCCGTGGCGATCGACGGGCCAATCCTCACCATCCGTAAGTTCTCGGACCGCATCTGTTCGTTGGACGAGCTTGTGGGGTTGGGGTCACTGCCGCTTTGGTATGCGCAGCTGCTGTCGTGCGCGGTGTCGTTGCGGCAG
>USFU01000031.1 GCA_900554135.1 uncultured Collinsella sp.
AGGTCACGATGGTGGGAACGGTCGAGCCGTGAGTTATTCAGGTTGTACGTCGAGAGTGCGTCGATGGCAGCCATGAGCCGCTCCTCATGCGCCTCATCGGGCGGAAGGGGAAGCGTGGGCTCGGAGGTCTTGCGACGCGCAGGCGGCAGGTCCGACGGCGCCGGCGCGGGTACAAGGTCTCGTGCTGCGCGGCGCAGCTCGATGAGGGCGTTGTCGAATGCGACGGTTTTAGAGTCGAGAAGTAGCTTGGGGTCGAGTCCGTGGAATACGGCGTAGTCCTGCAGCCACACGCGTGCGAACCGATCGATGCCGGGTTCAAAGGCGCGATAGGCATCCCAAAAGGCCTTGATCTTGCTAAAGCCATCGAGCGGGTCATCAACGCCAATGCCGCAGATCAATTCGTAAAGATAAAGAAAAGCAAACGAGGTCGATGTCTCCTCGATATTGCCGCGGCGCACTTGGGCACGCCAGGTAAAGTAGCCGCGCAACTGTCGATCGCTCATGGCATTGTAGGTGGGAAAGTACGACTTAAAGGTGCCGTTGTAGGGGCAATCGTCCTCGAAGTCGGCCATCAGCAGGCCTTGACGGTAAAAGAGCTCCGCCTCCGATAGCCAACGCCCAGCGCCGCCTTTGGGATCATCTTGCCAGCGTGATATCTCGCGCATCTTGCGGTACTGGTCGGGGAGGAAGTTCTGCATCTGACGACCGGTCTTGAGAATCGGCTCGTCGGCATAGATTTCGTTTGAGAAGCGGGCGGACTGATGGGTCCGGGCCTCGGCCATAATGCGCTCGATGAGCATCTTGACGTCCTGGTCGGCCACCGCTTCTCCTCTCCTAACGCAGCTTCGGTGACCTCATATCATAGCACAGCATCAAACAGATGTTCGAGATACCGCTGCGTAGATAGATTTAGAACAGGAGGGCGTAGATGACCGCCACGACGACGGAGGGAAGCATGTTGGCCGTGCGGAAGGTCTGAGGTCGAATAAGGTTAACGCCAACACAGAAGATGAGCATGGAGCCCACAAGCGAAAGGCTGTCGAGGGCTGCGGTGGTCATGATGGGGGAGAGTGCGCCGGCAAAAAGCGTAATCGTGCCCTGGAATACGGCAACGGGCAGGGCCGAGAAGATGCAGCCGCGGCCAAGCGAGGCCGTCATGGTGCAGACGATGATGCAGTCCAGCGCGCCCTTCAGGGCAAGCGTGGACCAGTCGCCGAGCAGACCGTCCTGAATCGATCCTACGATGGCCATGGCGCCGATGCACACGGTGAGCGATGCCGAGACAAAGGCGTTGGTGAACTCGTTGTCGCCTTCGCTGCCGGTTTTGCGCTTGAGCCATTCGCCGAGGTTCTCGATGGCGGCCTCCAGGTTGATGGCCTCGCCGATGAGCGAACCGAGGGCAAACGAGACGATAAGCATGGTGGTGCCGGTGGTCGCCAACGCCTCTCCATCGATAACGAGCATCTTTTGCATGGTGCCGCCTAGGCCGATAAACAGAACACACAACCCCGACGCCTTCATGAGCGTGTCTTGGATGCGGGGCGTAATGAAACGCCCACCCATGAGGCCCAGCAGACCGCCCGCAATCAAAAGCGCGACGTTGATGATCGTTCCTAAACCCGGCATGAACCCTCCTGTAATTGATGCCAACGCGGCAATCGTAGCAGAACGGGGAGGAGGGCGCTCAGTATCCGAGCCAAGCGGCGGTTAGCGGTCTAGGACAGGACGGGGCTAAAGTCGAAGCGCAGCGTCATGAGGTGCTGCGGGGATTCGATGGCTGCGGCAATGATGTCGGCATCTCGTGCACGATCGAACCCTTCAAGTTCCATTTGATAGGGGACGTCTTCTTGGATACCGATGCGACGAGGAACCAAAAGCTTGGTTCCGTCGAATTCTTCGGTTCGCGTTCCGTCTGCTGCAACGGAATAAAGGTGTAACTTGGCGGTCGTTGTGGCATCAAGTGCCGAGATAGCTTGGATATCGTTCGATGCGCTCCTTGCTCCCACTGCTGTAAGTGCCGTAGGCGCGACGACTTCACCCGAAGGCAAAAAGACGAACTCGACGGTATTGGGGAATGCGATGAGGATATTTTTGCGGCGGGGCGCATTGGCAGCGACTGGCTCAATGCTTGCGGCATCGACGGTTTCCGTGTGGTCGAGCGCGACCATCATGCAACAATTGCCTTCGTCGACATCTGGGGGAGCGGCAAATTCCAGGCCGTCTTTCGGTTGGGGATCGCCTAGTTCGGTGGCGGTGCCGTCTGGCTTCTCGAGAGGAGCCGTAGCGTTGCCTTCTGATGATGCATCGTCTGCATCGTCAATATGTGTCGGTGCGTCTGCGACTTCGTCTTTGGGGGATTTGTCATTATCGCTCGATATAGGAGCAGCAATCCCGACGGACCCCACTCCGTGCCATGTCATTTGGAGCAGCGCCGGATCGGCGAGAATGCGCTGCACGCCCGGCTCCTGGGTATCGATATTGATGGGGGCGGGTTCTGATCCGCGCGTGAGGTTAAGCGAGCCCTTCTGTCTGGTGCTTTGAGCTTCTTGGTCATCCGCGTCGCCAGCGTAGAACAGCAAAGGCGCATCTCCCGTTGCGATGGCTTCGGTGTCCGCCTTGGTCAGTCGCAATGATGCCGTAAAGGAGATGATGGGCTGCGCGCCATCGACATTCGAGGGAACGCAGCCCAGGCATATACCCCCTCCTTCTTCTTCATACGCCGCGCTGTCGAAGACGACCTTCGCCCCGTTCGCCGAGTCATCGACCGAGTCAATATCGATGCGCAGCTCTAGGTCGCATGGGTCGCCATCGGCGTCGACTGCAGCCGATTTCCATGTGCAGATGGCATAACCTGTCTGGGGGCCGTTCTCCTTGTCCGACTGTTTGATATCCACGACTATCGAGTCGACCGTATTGCGGTGAAGGCATCCCGAGGTTCGGACCGTGGCGTGTGCGAGCGAAAAACGTTGGCAGGCGACGATACCCGACGAATTCGCCACGGGGGTCAGAGCTTGCGGTAAGGAGTTTGCCGTGGCGGGCGTCGCCCAAGCGGCGAGAAGCATACCGCTCGCCAGTGCGCTGCAGAGCGCGGCAACGGGCAAAAGGTTTTTGGGTGCCATGGTTCTCCTATCTATTCCGCGTGCTCCGGTCGTGCTTGGCTATTGGTTGCGTTTGATGTGCAGGCCAAGACACGTCAGCCCTGCTCCCGCCGTGGCGACGCCTACCGCAATGAGCTGCCGGGTGTCGCTCGTCTGAGCGAGCGGCTCGTGACGACTGCCGCGATTAAGGCCCGAAAGGTCGACGGTCACTTCTGTGGCCGCCTGCGCTTGCTCTTGTTGAGCAAAGGCCATGGCAGGTGCGGACGCCAAGATGCCGACGATGGCGGCCAGTGCGATTGCCTTAGGACGTGGCGTGCGCACCGGGCTCGACCGTCCAGGTGATGCTTGCCACTTGATCTCCCGTACCGCCGGCGTGGTAGATGTCACGCGTGACGCGGGCGACGTGGCCACTCACATTGAGCTTGATTTTGTCCGTTCCGTCGGCAATGCCCTGGTACCTCATGTCGAAGTTTGTGTCTTTGGAAAGATCGAGGCCCGTAGTCTGAGTCGCCGAGCTGGCATCCTTTTCTGCCTTATCGGGGCCAACCTTAAAATCGATGGAGTTCTGGGCCGAGCCCGTCTTTGCGTCTGCAACGATTGTCCAGTCGTTCTTGGCCGTGACCTTCATGTTAGTGACGTGGATGCCATATGCCGAGAGGTTGTCGATGGTAATCGTCTTGTCGGAGGGTCCTACAAGCGTTCCGTCGGCTTTGGCGGCAAAGGGGATGACCGTTGGCGCCTTAAACGAAACATTGCTAATGTCGGCCTTTACCGTCACATCGGTGGTTCCAACGCGCACTTCTGCCATGGCCGCCGTTGGCGCGGCGCCCATCGCAAGTGCGAGCGTAAGCCCTGCGCCCACGGCGAGTGCCCTGGCTCCGCTCAGGTTCCTGGGTGTGTTCATAATCGATCCTTTCTGCTCGTCACGGACTGTTTCCGTGATGGTTGGACGAATGGGGACAGGGTGCTGCCCCTGCGAGTGCGTCGGCCACTAGACTTCTGCCTGGGCCACCCGCACTTTGACACGCGTCGGATTGCCGTGGGTGTCGTAGGTCTTGGCATCGAGTGCCTGAATCTCGATATAAGCCTCGCCTTCTTGGATATCGCCGGCGGGGCAGGTCTCAACCGTCTTGCCGGCCTCGACCACACCGGACTCATAGATGGTCTCGTCGTTTTGAATCACGCGGAAGCGCTGGGGAAACTTGTTGTCTTGGACGTTTTGCACGTTGACGCGCAGCTTGCCGCCTTCCTGCAACTGTGCGACCGGCGCGACCGAGATCGTCATCATGTTGTCGCGGACGATGGCGTCGAGCTCATCCTGGATTTCTTGGCGCGATTTCCCCTCTGCCGTCGTGACTGAGGCGCCCGCTTCGGGCACGGGCTGCGACTGCCAGGCGTATAGCCCTACGGCGATGAGGGCGCAGACGATAGCCAGGCAGACAACGACGAGTTTCTTGCGACGCCCCAGTCCTGCAAGGCGGGGCGGCTTCTTCGCACTCATGCGGCGTCCTTGGTGGTGTAGACACGTGCGAACGTGGACGGGTCCGCTCCAAAGAGCATGTGGAGCATCAGGCGGCGCGAGTAGATGAGCTCGTCGAAGTTGTGAGGGAGCTCGATGTTGTGGATGCGTGCGATGTGGTGGGCGAGCGCCGAGAACGACTCGGGGTCGCAGATAACATCGGTGGTGACGTGGTAGACCGCCGTATCGGGGAACGCCTCTTCGTCGAAAGGCAGGAGATAGGGATCGTCGTCGACCTCGATGGCGACGCCGTACTGGGGCCAGTAATATGCCATGGGAACCTCCCTGCTTCGGGGGCCAAAACTTCCATTGGTTTTGGCTGTTGATGCCGACCGTATCAGTCGCTACTTGACCAATTTCTGACCAAACGCTTGACGGATTGACATCTCCGCAGGTAAAAGATGGTAAAAATTACTTCAACTTTTTTGAGCGCCAATTGCGTGGTCGCTGGCGGTAAAGCGACATGTGTCAAAAGCATCGTCTGCCGAGGAAACCTTGCCGCTCGCCGAATTGCACGAACGTAAAAATCGCCAATTATGGAGACGGTCTCGAACACGTCGACAAAACGATGCGGTAACATCTCCCTGCAAACACTGTAGTTAGCTAAAGGGGGAGTTCGCGTGTCTGCAACCATCAAACCCTTCACCGACGAGTTCGAAGAGTATGGCCGCGATGAGTCTCGCACATCGGGCGAGGCCTCGAGCATCTCGTTTCCGACAACGGAGGACGAGGTCCGCGCCATTTTGAAAAAGCTCCATGCCGAGCGTGTCCCGGTGACGGTTCAGGGCGCCCGGACCGGTCTTGCCGCCGGCGCCGTGCCTCATGGCGGTCACGTTCTCAATACTTCCCGCATGAATCGCTACCTAGGCATTCGCCGCGATGAGCAGGGCCGCTTTCTTTTGCGTGTGGCGCCCGGCGTCGTGCTGTCTGAGCTACGCAAGCAACTGGGCAAGAAAGCGCTGCCGACTGTCGGCTGGGACCAGGCATCGCTTGAGGCCTACGAGGAGTTCCAGGAAGCCCCCGAGCAATTCTTTCCTACCGATCCCACCGAGGCATCTGCCTGTCTGGGCGGCATGGCGGCATGCAACGCTTCCGGCGCCCGTAGCTACGCTTACGGCCCCATGCGCCCTCACGTCACGGGCCTTCATGTCGTGCTGACCGATGGCGACCTGCTCGAGCTTCACCGAGGCGAGGTTTTTGCACAGGGTCGTCGCCTTTCGCTCGTCACGGTGCAGGGCCGCACGCTCGAGCTCGACCTTCCCGACTACACCATGCCCAAGACCAAAAATGCTTCGGGCTATTTCGTTGCTGACGATATGGATGCCATCGATCTGTTTATCGGTGCGTGTGGCACACTCGGCGTCATCACCGAGCTCGAGATTGCCCTGCAGACGGCGCCTGCGGTCGTTTGGGGCGTGAGCTGCTTCTTTGACAGCGAAGACAAGGCCGTGTCCTTCACCGATTCCGTGCGTCCCGTCCTGTCCCACGCGGCTGCTATCGAATATTTCGATGCGGGCGCCCTGGATATCCTGCGTCGTCAGCGTGAGCAGTCGACCGCGTTCGCCTCGCTGCCGGCGCTCGACAAAGACGCCAAGGTCTGTGTCTACGTGGAGCTCGACTGCGACGACGAAGTCCAAGCGACTGAGGAGCTGTATCACTTGGGGTGGGTACTGGAGCTTGCGGGCGGCAGCGACGATGAGACATGGGTCGCGCGCACCGAGGTCGATCGCGAGTGTCAGCGATTCTTCCGCCATGCGGTGCCCGAGAGCGTCAACATGCTCATCGACGAGCGTCGCCGCACGGATCCCACCATCACCAAACTGGGCTCGGACATGTCGGTGCCCAACGCACGCTTGGCCGATGTCGTCGCCCTGTATCGCCGCACGTTGGCCGAAAGTGGGCTTGAATCTGCCGCCTGGGGGCACATCGGTAACAACCATCTGCATGTGAACATTCTGCCGCGCGATGCGCAGGATTACCGCCGCGGCGGAGAGCTCTTTGCCCAGTGGGCTTCCGAGGTCACGGCCATGGGCGGCGCCGTCTCGGCCGAACACGGCGTCGGCAAGATCAAGGCGGGCTTCTTGGAGACGATGTACGGTCACGAGGCCATGGTCGAGTCGGCGCGGCTCAAGCTCCAGCTCGATCCTGCCGGGCAGCTGGGTCGCGGTAACCTGTTTTCGGAGAAGCTCTTGGATGAGCTCGTCCAGAAAGGGGGCGCGTGAAGATGAGCGATTTCCATATGGTGGTGTGCGTCAAGGCGGTGCCGGGCAGCACCGAGGTCAAGATGGACCCCAAGACCAATACCATCGTGCGCGATGGCAAGCAGGCGGTCATTAATCCCTTTGACGCGAGCGCTTTGGAATGCGCGTTGGCACTGAAGGACGACTTTATCGGCTTTGGCATGGACGTGCGCGTAACGGTGGTGTCGATGGGCATCCCCGCGACCGAATCGCTATTGCGCGACTGCATCGCCCGAGGCGCCGATGACGCACTGCTGCTAACCGACCGCGCCTTTGCAGGTGCCGATACCCTGGCAACTACCTATGCCCTCAAGTGCGGCATCGAGGCGCTCGACGAGGACTTCGACCTGCTCATCTGCGGCAAGATGGCGGTGGACGGCGATACGGCCCAGATTGGTCCCGAGCTTGCCGGTGCCTTTGAGATTCCCTGCGTGACCGACGTGAGCTGCGTGCAGAGTGCGGGCTTTACGACCTGTGGTTCACTGGCGCTTGTTCACGGCTGCGATGCCGGCGAGGAGACGGTCTATCTTGAGATGCCGTGCGCGATGACGACCGCCAAGGAGATTGGCCAACTGCGCATGCCGAGCATTGCCGGCATTCGTGCGGCCGAGGAGGCGGACGTGCGCATGGTCAACGCTGCCGACGTGAACGCCGACCCTGCGCGCTGCGGCCTTGCCGGCTCGCCGACGCAGGTCGTGCGCTCGTTTGTGCCCGACCGCGACCAAACGTGCGAGGCCGTTGAGGGCACGGCGTCCGAGCAGGCGGCAAAACTTGCCAAGATTATCGAGGGGATGGCATAGATGAGCGGACTGATTATCGATAGCGAAGCCTGTATCGGCTGCGGTCGCTGCGTTCGCGCCTGTGCCTCGGGTGGCATCGTAGTGGAGGGCGAGCGGCCCAACCGTTGCGCACGCGTAACCGACGGCTGCATCCTATGCGGCGGGTGCGTCGATGCCTGCCCCGTTAATGCTATCTCGATCGAGCGTGACGAGGCCGCCGGTGCGGCAGACCTTGACGCATATCGAGACATTTGGGTCTTCGTGCAGACTGACGAGCACGACGCCGTGACTCCCGTTGCCTATGAGCTTATGGGCAAGGGCCGCGAACTTGCCGATGCACGCGGCTGTCGCCTAGTGGCGCTGGTCGGCATGGGCCCCGAGGGCTCTCTCGGGAATCTGGAGCATCTGGTTTGCGCCGGTGCGGACGAAGTTCTGGTCTGTCGTGACGAGCGCCTGCGTCAGAACGACGCGGAGGTCTATGCTCGCCTCATCTGCGATTTGGTAGCCGAGCACAAGCCCGAAGCCATTCTGTACGGTGCGACCGCCTTTGGCCGCGAGCTGGCGCCTGGCGTTGCCGTGCGCCTGAAGACGGGCCTTACGGCTGACTGCACCGTGCTTTCGATGGATACGGAGACGGGCCTGCTGCAGCAGACGCGCCCGGCGTTTGGCGGCAACTTGATGGCCACCATCGTCTGCCCCAATCATCGTCCCCAGATGGCAACGGTGCGTCCCGGCATCTTTAAGGCGCCCGACTTTGACTATAGCCGCTCCGGCACGATCACCCAGATATCACTTGCGGATGATGCTAAGGCTCGTGTCGAGATCTCGATTCCCGCCGAGGAGTGGGGGCCGCAGGCTTCGATCGCCGATGCCGAGCGCCTGGTCGTGGTGGGCCGCGGCATTGGTTCCAAGAAAAACCTGCCGCTGATGCGAAGGCTCGCCGAGGCTCTGGGAGCCGAGCTTGGCTGCACGCGACCTGTCGTGGAGGCCGGCTGGTTGGAGTATCGCCATCAGATTGGCCAGACGGGCGTATCGGTTTCGCCCAAGCTTCTCCTGAGTATCGGTGTTTCGGGCGCCATCCAGCATCTTGCCGGCATCGGTGGGGCGGAGTGTATTATCGCCATCAACGAGGACCCGGATGCCCCCATCTTTGGTACTGCCCAGTACAAGGTTGTCGGCGATGCCGTCGAGGTCGTCGAGGAGCTGCTGGCCCAGCTTGAGCGCTAGGCGCGCGCCAGCCAGCCGCGCATCTCGTCCTTAAGACGGCTCCAGGTTGCCTGTGTGGCGGGGTCGGTAAAGGGCTGTGTAATACCAAAGGGCGCGTCGAGTAGGCGGTAGATATCGCCCTGCTCGCGCGCCAGCGCGCGGCTCGCCGGATAGACGAGCTCAAACATAAAGCAGATGAGTCCCACCAGGTAGTCTGCGGACTCGTCGCGCTCGTCGCGCGCGACGCAGCGGTGTTCGTCAAAGGCGGCAAGCGTCGGTGCCGAGAAGTGGCTGGCGAGGAACGTGTTCTCATCCACCTTGAGGATGGTATCGACGGCGCTGTCGGCGATGGTGCGCATAATGTCGATCTTGTCGCCGTCGCGCACGATATCGCAGAAGTGTCGTGTACGCTCGTCGAGTTGTGCCGGCAGGCGAAAGTCGCTGTGATAGGCGATGCTCGCGCGGATGAGCTCGTCGTGCTCTTCGGCCTCGATAAAATCTCGGATGCTTGTTGTGGCAGGCGCGTCGTCGGGGCTCTCGCCAAAGAGAACCTCGACGCCCAACGCCGCATGGCTCATGCTCTCGGCATCCTTAAACGTGTCCCAGCGTCGCAGCTGCTCAAAGCGGCCTATATCGTGCAGCAGGCCGCAAAGCCAGGCCAGGTCAATATCCTCTGTCGACCAGCCCTGCTCACGCGCCACGGCATCACATGCCTCGGCAACGTGGTACGTATGCTCGATTTTGAGTGCGATGCGCGGATTGGCGGCATCGTAAGCATCGGTATAGCGTTTGAAGGCCGCGGTCGCCCGGCCCCGATCGATAGCTGTCATAATGACTTCCTAAAAAGCTGTGTCTTTCGATCCGGTGGCAATTGTAGGTGAACTCGGTTGCTGTCGGGCGATGATTCTGCCATGTCGTTGCCTGACCCAACGAATCGAATTTCTCACCGAGCCGGTCTGCTTCTTCTGGTACCATGGTCAAACTTTACTGTAGCAAAGTGTGACGTGGGCTTTTGTTCTGCGTCAGCGGAAATGGGGGTTTCATGGCACAGGAAGCGACCGCCAACGAGCAAAAGAAATTTAAGGTACCGCGCATCCCGGGTGACATCATGATCTATCCGATGATCGTTGGCCTTTTGCTCAACACTTTCTGCCCGCAGGTCTTTGAGATCGGTGGCTTCTTTACCGCCGCCTGCCGCGGCGGTTCCAATACCATCGTCGCTGCGATCCTGCTCTTCGTGGGTGCCGGCATTAGCTTTAAGTCCACGCCGGGCGCTATCAAGACTGGCATCGTCGTGTTGATTCCCAAGCTTGTTGTTGCGGCGGCCCTTGGCTTGGGTGTGGCATATTTCTTTAACGACAACTTCCTGGGCCTGAGCTCCGTGTCCATCATCGGCGGCATCACGTTTTGCAACATGGCGCTCTACACGGGCATCATGGGCGAGTTCGGCGATGAGTCCGAGCAGGGCGCCGTCGGTATCCTGTTCTTTACGGCCGGCCCCGCCGTCACGATGATCATCCTCGGTGTCTCGGGTCTCGCCAACATCCCCGTCGGCACCATCATCGGATCCATCCTGCCGCTTGTTATCGGCATGGTTCTGGGCAACTTGTTCCCGTTTATCAAGAACCTGCTGGTCCCCGGCGCCAATCCCGCGATCGCTGTCATCGGTTTTCAGCTCGGTGCGTCCATGAGCCTTTCGAGCTTTATCACCGGCGGCATCTCGGGCATCCTGCTGGGCCTCATCACGCTCTTTATCGTCGGTCCCATTACCTTTGCCTTCGAGCGCCTGTGCGGCGGCAACGGTAAGGCGGCTGTGGCATGCTCCACCATTGCCGGCACGGCTATGACCACGCCGGTTGCCCTCGCCGAGGTCGCGCCGCGCTATGCCGAGCTTGCGCCCACCGCGTATGCGCAGATCGCCACCGCCGTCATCATCACGGCAATCATGGCCCCGATTCTGACCGGCTGGGTCGATAAGAAGTTCTGCCACGGCAAAGAGGATCTGTCGCCCGCCGGTGTCGAGGCCATCGAGGAGGCTGTCGCAACCGATATCGACGGTGAGTAACGGCCATTGCCGATAATAGATTCCGGCGTGCAATTCGCGCCGTTTGAGCGCCCGAACGAAAGCTGTCTTGCAGCGACGTTCGGGCGCTCTGCTATGATTCCCCTTACCCCTGCGGAGTAGGGGTGTTTATTGCCCAGACACGAATCGGGCGATTCTGGCCACTTGGATATTGAAGGGGGGCGTCTAGTGGTTAAGGCACTCAAGATCGAGATATTCCTGCTATGCATGATTGTTCTTATCGGGCTTGCCGCGCGAAGTCGTCGCTCCTTGTTCTCGAGTACCCAGCAGCTCTTGTTTAGCATGCTCGGCTACACCTCTGCTGCCTACATTTTCTTCGATATGATCTGGACGCTCTCGGACGGCGTGAGCACTCCTGTAGGCATCACGGCCAACTGGATTTCCAACGCGGTCTCGTTTTCGCTGTTCGCCATCGCGTGCCTCATTTGGTTTTTCTATTCCGAGACAGTGCAGGGCTCTCGCCTTTTGACCGCGCGCTATAGGGTTGCGATCGTGACGTTGCCAACCGTATTGGTGGTCGTGCTGGCATTTACCAGCTACTGGACGCACGCTATGTTCTATATCGATGCGCAGGGCGTATATCGTCGCGGAGCGCTTTATATGATTCAACCTATTGTTAGCTACTGCTACATCATATATACGTCCTTGCATGCCTTTATTCAGGCTCGAAAAGTCGAAAGCCTGCAAACGAAGGCCATTTATCGCACCCTCGCCTTTTTTGTGGTTCCGGCTCTGGTGGGCGGTACCTTCCAGGTTTTGTTTTCGGTACCGGGCCTTTGTGTCGGTATAACGCTGAGCATCCTGCTGCTCTACATCATCTATCAGGAGCAGCTGATCTCGACCGACCCGTTGACTGGCCTCAACAATCGCAACCGTTTTGAGACCTATATGCTGTCGCTCTTTTCAAATGTGGATCAGGCCGAAGATGTATATCTGCTTATGATGGACGCTGACGGCTTTAAGCAGATTAACGATCGCTATGGACATGTGGAGGGTGACCATGCTCTTCAGGTCATCTCCGCTGCGCTCAAGGAAGTCTGCTCGGCGTCTGGTGGCTTTATCGCACGTTATGGCGGCGATGAGTTCGTGGTGCTTCAAAAGGCGACGGCGGAGCGGGACATCATGGACCTGTGTTCGGCGATTAACGACGAGCTCGCTCGTGCCGAGGTGCCGTATGCATTGCGGATGTCCATCGGTTACGCGCGGGTCGGCGATAGTGTTGATACCTGGCAAGACTTACTTCGCGCTGCCGATGCGGAGCTCTACCGCGTCAAGGCCGAGAAAAAGAAAGCCGGCGTCCAGATACGCTAGAAAAAAGGGGCGCACGCTGGCGTGCGTGGCGCCCCTCAGCTCATCGATGTACTCCATTAAACTAAAGTATGTGAATCCCTCCTGCTAAATAAGGGCAGTTCGTTAGGCCTTTTTGGGTTTGTTGACGATGATGATGCCGCCGCAGACCAACAGCAGGGCAACGATGACGGTAACGGGGCTCGTGCCAGCGCCCTCGCCGAGCAGCATCGCGCTCAGCAGCACGCCAAAGACCGGGTTCATAAAGCCAAAGACCGAAACGCGGCTGACGGGGTTGACGGCAAGCAGGCGCGACCACAGCGAGTAGGCGACCGCGGAGATAAGCGCCATGTAGATGATGAGCGCGATGGCGGGGGCAATCGCCGTGGGGGAGAGCGTGCCGCCCATCAAAAACCCGATGGCGGTGAGGACCAGGCCGCCGACCAAGAACTGCCACCCGGCAAGCAAGACGCCGTCGTGCTCGCGCGAGAAGATGCCGATCAGGCAGGTCGAAAGGGCACCCGCGACGGTGGAGGCCAGGATAAAGCCCTCGCCGTCGAGCGTAAAGCCAAAGGTGCCGTCCGCGCCCGAAAGGTTGACGAGCGCGACACCGGCAAAGCCCAGTACGCAGCTGAGCACCTTGGCCGCATCGAGCTTTTCGGTGCGAAACGCCAGGGCGGCAAAGAGGATTGCGAGGAAGTTGGCGCTGGCCTCGATGATGGAACTCGACATGGCACTGGCGCGCGAGAGTCCCAGGTAGAAAAAGAAGTACTGCCCGATAGTCTGGAAGAGCGACAAGATGCAGATGGGCTTGATATCGCGCACTTGCGGAACGAGCGGACGGCGCTGGGCCACGCTCATGCCAACAATGACCAGCATGCCGGCAAGGGTGAAGCGCAGGCCCGCGAAGAGCAGCTGCGAGGCGCTATCGTGCGCGGGAATGCCAAAGAGGCCGTAGCCAATCTTGATGCAGGGGAAGGCGGAGCCCCAGAGCGCGCAGCAAACGAGGCAGCCCAGGATGAGTCCGGGCAGGGTGGCGAGATACGGCTTGCGGCTTTCCATGATGTCCTTCCTACATGCGCGAAGCAAAAAAGAACCCGCCACCGGATGTGTCGGTGGCGGGTGTTGTTACCCGAAGGGATTGTACCCGATGG
>USFU01000032.1 GCA_900554135.1 uncultured Collinsella sp.
GCCGGGGTCCTCCCCCTCCATGGAGATGACGTAGTACACGGCGTAACGGCCGCACAGGCTGCGCTCGTCGTTGCCGATGATCACAGGAATCCAGCCGTAGCGCTCGTAATACAGGTAGTGGACGGCCTCGGGCAGCTTGTCCTGCTTGACGGTAATCGTCAGCTGGTCCTCGCACTGCCACTCGACCTTCTCGATGCAGCCCGGAACGGCGCGGCGCAGGGCCTCGACATGGCTCTCGCAGCGACGGGCATACACCTTGTTCTCAGTTTCAATCATTCGTTACTCCACCTCGCTCTGAGCGGTCTCGGTACCGAACACAGCGCGGTACATCGGCGTCGCGTGAAGTTCCTCGGTGCTCTGCTCGAGCACGATGCCGGTCGCAGTCTCCACACCGCGCACGAGAGGCAGCGGGGTGGCGATGCCAAACCACAAGATCATGACAGCCAGGATGATTTCGGGGATAAGCATGAGCGCCGGGGCCTCATGCTTGCCCATGCCCTGGGGCGCATGGCCGAATACCGACTTGAGTGCGATGCGGGTGAGCGCGGAGATGGCCACGGTAAGACCGAGGGCGACCACGACGACCAGCCACATGGGACCGGCGGTAACACCGGCGACAAAAGTCAGGAACTCGGAGATAAACATGCCAAAGGGCGGGAAGGCACCAAGACCGAGCAGCGCCAGGATGGCGAGCGCGGCGGTTGCGGGGGCAACCTCGACGACGCCCTGGATCTTGGCCAGGCTACGCGTGCCAAAGGCGTGCTGGATGTTGCCGGACACGCAGAAGGCAAGCGTCTTGGTAAAGCCGTGGAACACGCAGTGCAGCAGGGCCGCGGCGATACCCAGCGGGCCACCGATACCCAGGCACAGGGCGATAACGCCCACGTTCTCCACAGAGGAGTACGCAAAGCGGCGCTTGAGGTCGTCCTGGCGGAACATCGAAAGTGCCGCCACCAAAATGGACAGCGTGCCGACGATCAGCAGCAAAAGTTGCGGATACTCGGCGCCCACGGCCTGGATAGTAAAGCCGTAGAAGCGCATGATCACAAGCATGGCGCACTTAAGCAGCACGCCCGAAAGCAGGGCCGAGACAGGGCTCGGAGCCTGGGAGTGAGCATCGGGCAGCCAAGTGTGCATGGGGAACAGGCCAGCCTTGGTGCCAAAGCCGATCACGATAAACGCAAAGGCGAGGCGCATGAGCGTCGGGTCGAACTGGTCGGCATACGGCAGCACGCACGACAGGAACGCGGCCTCGTGGGCGTTTGGAATCACGTCGGCGGCGTTGGCGTAGATCAGCAGCGTACCGAACAGTCCAAATGCCACACCGGCGGTGCAGACCATCGCATACTTCCAAGAAGCCTCGAGGGCCGTCTTGTTCTTGTAGATACCCACGAGGAACACGGTGGAAAGCGTGGTTGCCTCCACGGCGGCCCACGTGAGGATCATATTGTTGGACAGGCACGCGAGCAGCATGGTGAACACAAACAGGCTAAACAGCGCAAAATACTGCTTGGCGCGCTCGGCGGGCATGGAGCCCTCCTCGATATCGGCCTTTACATAGGGCAGCGAGAACAGCCCCGTAAGAAAACCGATAAAGCCGATGAGCAGCACAAAGATGGCGCCCAGCGAATCGAGGTGGAACCACAGGCCAAGAGCGCTCGCGGTGTCGCCGCTCATAAGGACGTCACCGGCCGTCATAATCGACAGCACCAGGACGGCTGCGACGGAGACCAGGTTGAGACCGGCAAACACGTTATAGGACGTGTTCTTGGGCAAAAACGCCATGACCAGCGAGAACACCAAAGGAGTCGCGAGCAGGGCGAGAATCAACGTTTCCATGGACTACCCCCTCAGCTCGGACAGGTCGCGCGCATCGAGCGAGTGGGAGTCGTCCCAAATGCGACGCACGACGATGGACATGATGATGACGGCAAAGATGGCGTCGGTGGCGATACCGATCTCGATGATCTCGGGAGCGGTGGGGGCCAAGAGCGCGAGCGTCACATGGCTGCCGTTTTCCATAAGGCAGTATCCAAAGATCTGCTTCATGATGTTGCGCTGCGAGATGATGCAGGTGAGGCCCACAAAGAAGTGAGCGAAGCTAATGGCGAGCGCAGGCGTTGCGACCTCGGCCGTGGGCAGGCTGATCTGCGTCACGACGGCAAAGCAAATCGCGACCTCCACGGCGATGATGCAAATGGCCCACGCGGGCTTAAGGCCGGCCTTGAGCGATGCGTCGCTCGGCTCGCCCATCTTCTTGTATGCGCGGTTGAGGATATAAGGGACCAGGACGACCTTGGTGATAAAGGCAGATCCAGCCCACATAAGCAGCTCCTGCGCACCGGTGGTGGCACCGAGCGTGGCGAGCAGTCCCACGAGCACCAGCGACTGCACCGCATACCAGCTGATGGAATGCTTGATGTTCTTGGAGACAACCACCATGGTGGACGTGACGATCAGAAGGCCGCCAAGGATGTTGACGATCGAATAACCCATGTCGTTCTACCTCCTAACCGATCCAGCTGGCCGAAAGCGGGCCGCTGACGATGACCATGATGATGAGCACGATGAACACGAACGCCATCGCGCGGGGAAGCGGGGCTCCCGCAGCGACCTCGTCGCTCGGCTCGCCGGGCAGGCAATAGCCCATCCACTTGAGGAACCAGGCGAAGGTGGCGACGGTTTCGGCGACCATGATGCACACGAGCACCAGGATCGCGACGTTGCCGGCACCCACGGAAAAGCCACCGGCGATAATCTGGAACTTCGAGAAGAACGTGTTCATGGGCGGCACGCCGGCAATGGCGAGTGCCGCGACACCAAAGCCCACGCCCGAGATCGGGTACTTCTTTACGATGCCGCGAAGCTTGGGCAGCATACGCGTGCCGAGCGTAAAGGAGAACGAACCGGCGATCAGGAAGAACAGCGTCTTGGCGAAAGCGTGGTTAAAGATGTGGCACACGGCACCGTCAAAGGCCAGCTGGCTGCCAAAGACCGAAAGGCCCAGACCAAAGAACACATAGGAGAGCTGGGCGATCGTGGAGAAGGCCAGCAGGCGCTTCATGTCCTTTTGCGGCAGGTACATAAGGAAACCAAAGAGCATGGTGACCATGGCGTCGATAATGGCGACCCAGCCCACGATCTCGGGAATCTCGCCGGCAGAGACGAGTGCACGCGCGAACACGCACACGCCGACCTTAACCATCGAGGCACCATGCAGGTAGGCCGAAACAGGCGTCGGCGCCTCCATGGCCGAAGGCAGCCACATGTACATGGGAACCTGTGCGGACTTGGCCCAGGCCGCAAACAGCACGAGCAAAAGGACGATAGCCTTGAGCTTGGCATCGAGGCCGGCAATCGCGGTAATGGCGAAGGTGCCGGTGTGGGCAAACACGATGGCGGCGCCCAGATACAGGCCGAGCGCGCCGATATGCGTGATGATCAAGGCCTTCATGCCGGCCTTCTTGGCCGTAGGCGTCATGT
The DNA here is from genome assembly GCA_900554135.1 of uncultured Collinsella sp. The sequence goes on from USFU01000032.1 coordinate 3,484, forward strand.
AGTAGCTAATGAGGCCCCAAGAGCACGCGCCCGTAATCTCAAAGAACACGAGCTGGCCCAAAAGGGTCGAGCTGTACACGAGGCCGGCCATGGCGCCGATGAAGGTCGCGAGGTACGCGTAGAAGCGACGACGCGGCGCGTCGGGATGCTCACGGTTATTCTCGCTCATATAGGGGATCGAATAGATCACGACAAGCAGGCCGATACCCACAAAGGCGGGCGCGAGCAGCGTGCTCATGCGATCGAAGGTGAATCCCATGACGAGGTTCTGCCCAAACGAGATCAGGGGGACCTGCGTGTCGGGCATGCCGGCGCCAGCGAAATTCGCGGCGAGGGCGATGGTGCAGACCGTCGAGACGGCGGCACCCAAAACGCTGAACCACTTGGCGTACGGACGGGGGAACAGGGCGACGAGCACCGAGGCCACCATCGGGGCCGCGATAGCGACCAAGCCGAGAAGGGACAGACTGACTGCAAATGACATTGTTTCTCCCTTCTCCTACACGCCGACGACCACGAAGACAAACGCCAGAACGGCGATGCCCACGACAGCCCAGGTCTGATTGCCAAGCACCTTAAAACGCGAACGCGAGCAGGAGTTCTCGATCACACCGCACACGACAAAGTCGATAAGGCACTTCACCAGGAAGATGACTGCGCCCAGAACAGCGGCGGCGCCCACGGTCGCGGGCTCGCCCCAGGGGACAAAGATCGCGCAGAACCAGGCGACGACCAGGACCTGCTTCATGGACATGGCGAGCTTGGCCATGGCGAGCGACGGGCCGGAAAGCTCGGCGAGCGGACCTTCCTGAAGCTCCTGCTCGGCCTCGGCCTGGTCAAACGGCAGCTTGCCGAGTTCCATGTAGCAGGCGATCGCAAAGGCGATGCCGGCGAGGATCACGGCGACCGGCGCGTCGATGGCGCCCGTCATGATGTGCTGACCCATAGTGGCGATGTCGGTGGAGCCACACACCAGGGCAGCGGCAAACAGCGCCAGCAGCATGGACGGCTCGATGAGCACGCTCATGAGCAGCTCGCGAACGCCGCCGATACCGGCGTAGGCGTTGGACGAATCCACACCGCAGAGGGCGAAGAAGAAGCGGGCGAGCGCCAGGCTGTACATGATGGTGATGGCGTCACCAAAAACCGGGATGGGGCTTTGTGCCGTAAAGAGCGGCAGACCCATCGCGAGCATAAAGGCGACGGCGAAGAACAGCGGCGGCATAATGCGCAGCGCAAAGCTCGCGTCCTCGCTCTGGGACTCGGGGCGCGCAAAGAGCTTGGCCAGGTCGCGGTAGTCCTGCATGATGCTGGGGCCGCGACGGTTGTGCATCTTGGCGCGGATAACGCGACCGAGACCGGAGAAGAACGGCGCGACGGCCATAACGACCACGCCCTGCAGAACGGCAAGTACGATGTTGTTCATGCTCTCCCCTCCTTAACCCATTTGCACGGCGAGCACGAGGAACACCACGAGTGCCGCGACGATGTAGCAGATATAGATGCTGTAGTTGCCGCCCTCGAGCTTAGTCGCAAGGTCGGCGAGCTTCTCGACACCCTTATGCGGGGCATCGACGAGAACCTTGTCGGGCACGGGCTCCACGGCCTCGGCCACACCGGTGAGCTTCTGGAAGAAGTGTGCGATGGACCAGCAGACGGCCGTGCAGCGGTCGCGCAGCGTGTAGAGCGGCTGCATAAACCAGGACACCTCGGAGGCAAAGGTCGTGGCCACGACGGGCATATGCTCGTTGGGAGCATAGCCGCATGCCCACGGCTGGGACTTCTGTACCTTACCGACGGTCTTGAGCTTGCGGTAGCCGCAGGCAAGGCCGACAAGTACCACGAGCGCAATGGCGATCGCGGGCGTGGAGGTGGCAGCGCCGGAGTACTGGTTCATGAGCTCCATGCCCTCGGCGGCAAACACGCCACCGTACGGATGCAGCACGGACGCGGCGACATCGACCAGCACGGGCGCGATCACGGGAGCGCCAATGCCCAGCACGACGCAGATGGCCGCGAGCAGGCCCTGCGCAAACACCATGGGGGCGGGAACCTCCTTGGCATTGGCCGCGGCCTCGGAGCGGGGCGCGGAGGCAAAGGAGACGCCATAGGCCTTGACGAAGCACGTGACAGCCAGCGCACCGGTAATGGCAAGCGCGACGGCAGCGAACACGGCCACGATCATGACGGCCTTGTCGCCCTGCATGGCGGCGTTAAAGAGCGACTGGTAGGTAAACCACTCGGACACAAAGCCATTGAAGGGCGGGATGGCCGAGATTGCAAGCGCGCCAACGAGGAAGCAGACGGCCGTTGCCGGCATACGACGGAACAGGCCGCCCATCTTCTCCATATTGCGCGTACCCGTGGAGTACAGCAGCGCACCGGCGCCCAAGAACAGCTCACCCTTAAACATCGCATGGTTAAACGTGTGGTAGAGGGCGGCCATCAGAGCCAGGACGGCGATGCCGACCGAGTTGAGCGCCATAGCGGCCATGGAGGCGCCGACGCCGAGCAGAATGATGCCGATGTTCTCGACGGAGTGATAGGCCAGCAGGCGCTTGATGTCATGCTCCTGCAGGGCGAAGGCCACGCCGAGGACCGACGAGATCGCACCGAAGACCATGACCATAAGACTCCACCAGACCTGAACGCCCGAAGCGGAGAGCAGGTCGAGGCCCACTTTGAGGATGCCGAAGATACCGATCTTGATCATGCCGCCGGACATGAGGGCCGACACGTTGGACGGCGCCTCGGGATGTGCCTTGGGCAGCCAGCCGTGCAGCGGAATGATACCGGCCTTGGCGCCAAAGCCAAAGAAGGCGAGCACGAAGCACACGGATGCGACCGCGGGGCTAAACTGCGTAGCGCGGAAATCCGCAAAGGCAAACGAGCCGCCGGCGAAGTTAGTCATGGTGAGGAAGCTCGCCATGATGAGCACAAAGCCCACGTGCGCGATCACGAAGTAGAGCCAACCGCCGTGGATGGAGTTCTCGTTCTCCTCGATCACGACCAGGAAGTACGAGGTCAGCGACATGAGCTCAAAGGCGACCAGGAACCAAAACACGTTGTCGGCGGTGATGACGAGCATCATGGACGCCACGAAGGTGTTAAAGAAGAAGCCGGCGCGGCCCTTTTTGCCCGGGTACTCATCAAAGTAGTTGAGACCGTAGATCGAGCCGGCAAACGCGAGCACCGAGATGAGCGCCACGAACAGGCCGGACAGCTGGTTGAGCAGCAGCTGGAAATGGGCAAACGGGAAGAACACGATGGTGTCGACCGACGTGACATCGCCCAGCACGGCCTGGATACCGGCCACAAACGAAAACACCGCGGCGACGGCGCCGATTAGGCAGCCGGCGGTCTTGGCGGCGTTATCGGCCTTGATCAGCAGAACCGAGGCGAGCGCACCGATGCACGAGACGGCAAGCGATGCGATAAACAGCGTCATGCTATCCATTGTTTACGCTCCCTTCTGCTTTCTCGGACAGGCCCTGGGCCACAGCGGTAACGTCGACGACCGGACCGTTTTCGATCGAGCGCAGGCGCTTGGCCTCGTCGAGCTCGCGATCGGCCGCGCCACCCATGACGGTCAGCGCCTTGGTAGGGCACGCCGCCACACAATGCGGGCCGTCCGGATCGAATGCGCACAGGTCGCACTTGACAGCGCAGGTGTACTGGCCAGGAGCCCACGTAAGCAGGCTGCTCAGGGACTTAGGATACGAAGGCGTCGGGTCGCACATGCCTGCGACACCGGCGATAGACGTGCCATCGGGATGGATGGCTCCGAAGGGGCACGCGATGGCGCACAGCCTGCACCCGATGCACTCCTGCTCCTTGACGTGGATGCGATCGCCATCGTGCTCGATGGCATTCACCGGGCAAACCTCGGCGCAGGGGGCACCCTCGCAATGGTGGCAGGCAAGGGCGGCCGAAATACCGCCGGTCTTCACGAGCGCCAGGCGCGGCGTATCCTGAAGACCCTGCATCCGGTGGGCGTCGGCACAGGCGGACTGGCATGTTCCGCAGCCGATGCACCTCTCCGGGTTGATGTCGATGAAGCGGTTCATCCCCACTTCCTTTCAAAATAACGGGCCGGGCTCCCGAACGTACGGGACGCCCGGCCCAAAAAGCCAACGAGAACGGGACTACACGATTTGGTTCACGTGCGTCTCGTCGTCGAACTTGGCGGCGCCGGGCTCAACGTCCTGGGGAGCGGCGGCGTCCACCAGAGCCTGCTTGAGCTCGGTGTACTGACGCTCGACCTCGCCCTCGGCCCAAACCTGGTCGGCAATGGCGTCGACCTGGCAGGCGGAGAACTTGTCCTCGGGCGTATGCGAGACCGGGTCGACCTTGTGAATGGTCAGCTCGTTGCACTTGCCGATCCACCACTGGTAGGTCATATAGACCGTGCCCTTGTTGATACGGTCGCTCACATCGGCGCGGCTGTATACCTGGCCGCGGCGGCTGTGAATCGAGACGATGTCGCCGTTCTTGATGCCGCGCGCCTGGGCGTCCGCGGGATTCATGCGGACAAAGCCGGGCTCGTCGGCAAGCAGCGCCAGCGTCTTGCAGTTGCCGGTCATCGAGCGGCAGCTGTAGTGGCCGACCTCGCGGACGGTGCACAGGATGAGCGGGTACTCATCGTCGGGAAGCTCGGAGGGCGCCTCCCAATCGTGCGCCATCAGGTTGGCGCGGCCGTCCTTGGTGGTGAACTTGCCACCAGCGAACATGTCGGGCGTACCGTGGTCGTTCACATCGGTGCTCTTGACCGGCCACTGGGCGTAGCCGCCCACGGGAGCCATCTTCTCGTAGGTTGCGCCCACAAAGTTGGGGCACAGGCTAATGCACTCGTTCCAGATCTGCTCGGTGTTGTCGTAGTGCATGGGGTAGCCCATACGCGTGGACAGGTCCGCGAAGATCTCCCAGTCGTGGCGGCACTCGCCCTTGGGCGGAACAGCCGCGTCAAAGTGCTGGAAGCTACGGTCGGATGCGGTAAAGACACCCTCGTGCTCGCCCCAAGAGGTGGCAGGCAGGATGACGTCGGCGAGCATGGTCGTCTGCGTCATAAAGATGTCCTGGCAAATGAACAGATCCAGCTCGGAGAGCGTCTTGCGCATACCGGCCGAATCGGGCTCGGTCTGCACCGGGTCCTCGCCGTAGTTGTAGAAGCAGTGCACCTTGCCCTCGTCGACCAGGTGACCCAGGTCGGTGAGCTTGTAGCCCTCCTCGAGCGGGAGCTTTTCCTCGGGCACGCCCCAAGCCTTGGCAAACTTGGCACGCACTGCCGGGTCGGTGACCTTCTGGTAGCCAGGGTACAGGTTAGGCAGCATGCCCATATCGCAGGAGCCCTGGACGTTGTTCTGACCACGCACGGGCGCGAGGCCGGAATTGGGTTTGCCGATCTGGCCGGCAACGCAGGCGATGGAGGCGATGGTGTGCACCGTCTTCAGGTTCTGCTTCTGCTGGCATACGCCCATGCCCCAGCCAATGATGGCAGAAGGCTTCGCCGTGGCGTACATCTCGGCAGCTTGGTGGATCAACGCGGGCTCGACACCCGTGATGTCCTGTACGGATTCGGGAGTGTAGTTCTTGATGGTCTCCCACCACTCGTCAAAGCCGTTCGTGTGCTCGGCGACGAATTCCTTGTCGTAGAGGCCATCGTTGACCAAGCAGTTTGCAAAGGCGTTGAGGAACGCAACGTTGCAACCGTTCTTGATCGGAAGGTAGAGATCGGCGATACGCGCGGTTTCGATATGGCGCGGGTCGGCGACAATGATCTTGCAACCCTTTTCTTTGGCTCGCACGATACGCCTTGCGACGATGGGGTGCGAATCGGCAGGGTTATAGCCGAAGAGGAAAATGCAGCCCGCATCCTCCATACCGGGGATGGAGCATGACATGCAACCTGAACCAACCGTGTCCATCAGACCGAGGACAGTAGGGCCGTGTCAAGTACGGGCGCAGTTGTCCACGCTGTGGGTGCCGATGCACGCACGCGTAAACTTCTGCATGACGTAGTTCGCCTCATTGCCGCCGCCTCGCGAGGAGCCGGTGGTCATGACAGCGTTAGGACCATATTCGTCAATTATGGCCTGCATCTTAGATGCGGTGAAATCCAGTGCCTCGTCCCAGCTTACGCGCTCAAGATCCGCGCCCTTGGTGCGGCGGATCATCGGGTGCAGTACGCGAGGAGTCAAGATCTTGGTGTCGTTGATGAAGTCGTAGCCGCTCATGCCCTTAAGGCACAGCTCGCCCTGATTGGTGATGCCGTCGAGCGGTTCGGTACCCACGACCTGGCCGTTTTGGACCAGGAGGTTAAACTGGCAACCGGCGCCACAATACGGGCAGATCACTTTATGCTTCTCCATGACACCCTCCTTCCTTTCTCTGCTACCGATTAATCGGTACGTATTTGACAATCGTTGGGCCTGTATGGCCGCCCGCCTACGCCTCGTTTTCGATGGTGGCGCGGGCACGCTCGGCGGTTAGTTCCGCCAGGCGCTCCTCGTCTACCAGGGTGAGACCCTTGGTCGGGCACGCCTCGGCACACGCCGGACCGCCGGGACGGTCCACGCACAGGTCGCACTTGAGCACGAAGCTCTTGGTCTGCGAACCCACGCGCACGTCGCCCATCAAGACGGGGACCTGCGTGGTCGCCACACTCACGGCGCCAAAGGGGCAGGCCATGACGCAGCTCTTGCAGCCGATGCAGTTGTCCTCGTTAACACCGATGCGATGGTTCTTTGGATCAAAGAACAAGGCACCCGTGGGGCAGGCCTTGGCGCACGGGGCATCCTCGCAGTGATGGCAAGCCACCGGTGCGGAGATCTCGTACGTACGCGTCACGCGCAGGCGCGGCGCAGCGATGTTGCCGGGGATGTCGTGTGCCTCGATACACGCCGCCATGCAGGTTTGACACCCAATGCAGCGCGAGGAATCGGCTACGACTCGTTTATTGCCCATGTTGTTCACTCCCTCCTGAATCCCATGCCGGAGAGACCCTGTCGACGTTGCTCCAAGCCGCCCGTGGCCTGGCATCGGCATATCGAATGCATGCGGCGAAACAGGCACTTCGATAGAATTCCTCCAACGATATACTGGTTAAATATACGCAGTTGCAGGTGGCAAACTTGAGCAAAACCCCTGCAATACGCGTGTATTGCAGGGGTTTTGGCAGGTTGGAATTATTCTCGATAGGATATAAAGGTGAGTGTATTACATGCGTACGCCCAAGAAAGATTTCACGCCCGCTTCTAAAGGATGTAGTACGTTTGTAATATTGTTCACACTCAATTACTCGAGTGCAATAAAGTAGTCGTTATAAAATTGGCTATTATTAGCCGATACTGTATTTGACTATTCATATTGCCCGCTCATTAAGGGAGGCCAGTGATGTCATCGACTCAAAAACGAGCCATCCTGCAGGTGCGCATTCGCGAAGAAGACAAGCAGCATGCCGAGCATCTCTACGACGCCATGGGCACATCGCTCGCCGAGGCCGTCCGTCTTTTTGTCGCGCAGAGCATTTTGATGCGCAAGCTTCCCTTTCAGCCGGTCGCCGTGCGCTCAAAGGACGGCACCGCCGCCTATGGATCGCTCAAAGCATATGGGGACCCCAATCGCCGCTCCGAGGAGCGCAATGCCTGGATTGAGTATCTTGCCACAGAAAGCGACGATTCGATTTTGGGTCCCGAGGAAGTAGATATCCATGAGTAGCACCATCATCGACGAGACCGTCATACTACGTTACCTGCTGGACGACGACGAAGTTCTGTCACCGCGCGCCGCCAAGGTCATCGCCACGCGCACCGCTCGTGTCTACCCCGAAATCATCACGCGCGTCGTGGTCACGCTGCGCGACGTCTATAAGGTTCCCCGCGTTGAAATTGCTGCGGCCATGAAAAGGCTGCTCGATGACGTCATGGTCGACGAGCCCACCGTTGTCGCCCTTGCCGTCAAACTCTTTGGCAAGACCCATATGGACTTTACCGACTGCCTCCTCGCAGCCCGAACCGCCATCTACAACGATGATGTCGTGAGTTTTGGCAAGCCCATCATCCAAGGCATGATCGATTACCGCCACAAGCGCCAAACCGCAGCCGAAGCCCGCAACCGCAGCACCGACTCCACCATCGACAAGCTCCGCAACCACGGTCGCCACTAACCGACAGGCAACGGCATCGCCCGCTCCTCAGCCCCATCCCTTCTAAGTTGCGGTGAAATAGTTCCTGGATTAAGGCTTATTCGAGCTTTTCAGGAACTATTTCACCGCAACTTTCTGTAAGGGTGGTTTTAAGTGCCGCCGAGGGGCACTAATCAACCGTTTGCCGATATGTTTGGCTCTGACTCATGACTCTGACCTGCCCCGTCAAGCTTTTGGTCAGTTCATGGCAAGGTCTGACGGACCAAATATGGGATAGCGTAGTGTCATTCACTCCCCCTCGAGACCATGGGGTCGAAAATGAGTCATGATAAACGCTGTTCCAAACCGCAAGTAGAGCTGTTCTTCCGGTTATTCGAGGCCCATCATGGCGGGCGCCTGTTTGTAGCTACCAAAAAATGGGATGAACGCTGTGCCTACGCGCTCATGCAAAAAGAGATGATTATTCGACTCTACAACCATGTCTACGCTGATCCCGCGTATTGGAATGACCTCGGCGTCGAAGATCGCATCTTTCAATTGGCATCCGCTATTGCGGTCGTTGAACCGGATGCCGTGTTTTGTGGAGCAACGGCGGCACTGCTCTATGGCATCGGTTCTGCATATTCGCTTCTCGACAAGGTGCAAGTGCTGCTGCCGCGTTCCACCAGGCGCGATACGTACGAATTCGTTGAATACCGACGCTGGCGGCCGGGCGACGTATGGCAGCTCGGCCCGTTTACGTTAACGGATCCATATCGCACGGTGGTCGACATCGCCCGAACGAGCGCCTTTCGATATGCACTAGGCTATGTCGACGGGTTGGCTCGTGAGTACGGTGTCGAGCGTGAAGAATTGCGTTCATATGCACAAGCGAACTGCCGTGGACTGCACGGCATCGCGCGTGCATTTGACGTTTTTGAACACATGGATGGCAGATCGGATAACGGTGGAGAATCCGAAGCGCGGGCGGCAATGATTCTGGCGGGAGTTGCCGCTCCCGAACTTCAGGTTGAAATCACTCGACCTGGAAACGCCGGCTATTATTTGGCAGATTACGGCTGGCAAATGCCAAACGGCTCTTGGATGCTGGCTGAGCTGCATGGACTAGGCAAGTTTGAGGACGATGCCCAAAATGATCCGGAACATGCTGCGGCAAAAACCTATCGAGATGCCCTCATACGCGACGCGAACCTGCGTGCCATGGGCCACAACGTCATTCATTTCAAGCTCTCAGACACCTATGATGTCAAAACGTTCGGCTCCATGATGCGCGGCTACGGGATACCAACCACAAAACCCTACGCAGACTCCTGACCGGCTGTCCTCATCTTCTCGACAACAGAACCCATCATCGACCCAGACCGCTCAGCCTCAATAAGTTGCGGTGAAATAGTTCCTGGATTAAGGCTTTTGAGGCGAATACAGGAACAATTTAACCACAACATATGAGGGGATTTGAGGTCCCCGGCATTTATATTAAAAA
>USFU01000033.1 GCA_900554135.1 uncultured Collinsella sp.
CGCTTCTTTGTCTTTGGCCATCCCGAGTACGATACCGACACGCTGCGTCTGGAGTACGAGCGCGACGTGAAGCGCGGACTCAACCCGGAGGTGCCGGCGCATTACTTCCCAGGTGACGACCCCACCGCCGAGCCGCGCAACGTCTGGCGCAGCCAGGCTCAGCTGTTCTACACCAATTGGCTCAACTACTACGTCTACCAGACCACGCCCTACGACCTAGCCCGCGCCGGCGAGGAGCACTAGGCTGTCGGGAGGTACGCTGGCATTTAGGCGCTGACGATGTTGGGCAGCGGCAGGTCGTGGGCGTCGGTGGGAACGTGTTCGACGCGCTGTTCGTCAAAGGCGATGCCGGTGATTTGGCATGCGGGCGAGAGCATGGGCAGGTAGCGGTCGTAGCAGCCGCCGCCGTAGCCCAGGCGCGCGCCGGTGCGGTCGAAAGCTACGAGCGGCACGACAATCATGTCGAGAGCCTTGGCGGGCACGATGGGGAAGTGGTCGCTGTCGACGTCCGTGGCTGCGAGGGCCCGCGTAGGGTGGGCGATAAACGGGGCCTCGGACGCATCGCCGGCAGAGACTGCTCGCATGCACATGCGCTGGCCACAAGCCATGGCGTCTGTTGCCGAGAACATGCACGGATAGGCCACGCGCCAGCCGCGTTTGGCGGCCGCAGCGGCAAACGCGGCTGGGTCGACCTCGGAACCCATCGCAGTATAGACAGCAACGGTGCGTTGACCCGCAGTGCCGCTGGACTCCATCAGCTCAACAAGCCGCGCGCAGATAGCGGCGGACTTTGCCGCCCGAACATCCAAATCAAGAGCATTGCGCCGGGCAATCACCGCCCGCCGCAACTCAGCCTTATCCATCCCGGCCTCCTCTAGCAAACCTGCCAAAAAGGGATAGGTTTATTTTGGCAGGTTTTTTCTGGACAAACGCGATATGGGCAGTAAAGTCACCGCAAATATGCCTGTGAACTGCGCCCTTTGTGGTTGTTTGGGCCTATGCGTTAATGCTATAACGCCGCAGCGATTGCTTCAGTCACAAACTTATTGAGTGACTCACCCTTCTTTGCCGCTGCCAGCGCCGCTTGCTTGTGGAGCTCGGAGCCCGTTCTTACGTTGAACGACCCCTTAAAAGCCCGCTCGGGTTCCTTGCCCTTCTCGGCGCAAAACTCAAGGTAATCGTCGACGGCGTCGTGGAAACATTGCTCCACCTCTTCAGCCGTGGAGCTTTCAAATACGATTGCGTCTCTAATGCCGGTGACCATACCTGTTAGCACATGCTGTTCGGCATCGAACTCGACTGGGGCGAAATAGCCCTTGTATGCCAAAACGTTACTCATGACTACCTCCGATATCTTGCAGAAATCGAACGATGTTTCGAATGGTCCCCGCTGTCAATTCGTCAGATGGATGCGGCGCGTGCATTACGAACATCCTGCCATCTGATGGCCTGTAGAAGCGAACGCGCGATCCGGATGTCTTGCCTTTGTTGTCCATTTCAAAGCAATATGAAGCCATGACTTTTAAAAAATCGGTATACCGATACGTCGAGGGGCAGCTAAGCAGTTGGGCGATGAGTTTATCGGTTCGAGTCATCCCGCCTCACATTCTGCAACTATATCCTAGTTGCAATTTAAGTCCGGTGCAAGCACCCTTACTATAGAACATGTGTACGTATAGAACAAGTGTTCGAATCAACACAAAGGCACCTGTGAGCTGCGCCCCTTTGTGGTTGCTTGGGCTGAATGTTGCGCAACAAGGGCTGCATTTTTGGGTTTACCTTCATGGTGGAAAGAATGCACCGAAAGGAGCCCGCCATGTTTTGTCGCTCGTGTGGCGCGCAGCTTGTCGACGACGCCCTCTTTTGCCCCGTATGCGGCGCGCCTGTAGCGCCCGACCAGGTTGCGGCTGCGCAGCAACCCCAGCCTGCCGCGCCCGCTCCTCAGCAATACGTGCCCGCGCAGCAGCCCGCGCGGCGCAAGCGTTCCAAGAAGCCCCTCATCGCCCTTGCCGCGGTACTTGTCGTGGCGGCGGGCATCGGCGGTGGCGCGCTGTTCTACTTCACCCAGGTCGCGACCACACCCATCGACGAGAAAACCTTTCCCGACAGCGGCATGCGTGCACTTGTCTCGACCAAGTACGACACGAACGGTGACGGCCGCATCTCACGTGACGAAGCCAAGGCGGTGACGTCGGTCGAGCTGGACGGCATCGCGTCGACGCAGGGCCTGGGCAAGACATTCCCCAATATCGTTACAGTGGAGTCCGGCGACGACAAACTCGTCAACCTGGACCTTTCGGGCTGCGGCGACCTTAAGACCGTCGAGCTTAACTCGGCGAGTAACGTCACCGTCGTTAACCTGGACGGTTGCGACAACATCGAGAAGCTCGACCTCAAAAATGCCGAAAACCTTAAAAGCGTCGATCTTTCGGGCAAAAAGAAGCTCGCCACGTTGGAACTGCCGCAGGATACGAAGGTTAGCGGCATTAAGGACACACAGCTCGACGAGCTGTGGCTGCCGGTGTCCTACGAGGGTACCGATAAATCGGACCAGTACGGCGATATCTACGAGATCGAGCGTGACGAGAACGGTTACGTCACGGGCTTCACGTCTGCCGTCAAGCAAGGTGGCGGCGTAAGTTACAGCGTCGAGCACGATGAGTCGCATCGCATTTCGGAGATTGAGGAAGGCCTGGCGGGCGGTTACGAGAACGTCAACACGTTTACGTACGACGCCGACGGTAACGTCACGCGCATCGATTGCGATGCCGACATTAGCGATTCGTCGAGCACCACGACGTTTACCTACGACGCGGACGGAAACCTGATCAACAAGACGACCCATGCGGGTTACGGCGAGAGCGCGAGCACGTATGTCTACCAGGACGGCAATATGGTGACCAACACCGATACCAGCCCGGCAAATCCTCGAACGGTCGTGTATTCGTACGGATACGACAAGGATCGCGTGACGTCCTTTACGCTGGATTGCCAGGGCGACACGGTGGGAACTACGTGGACGATTACCGCGGGCTACGAGTATGACAAGGACGGCAACATTTCGCGTATCTCGCCTGTAGCATATGACTCGCACGGCAACGACTACGGCTCGCTGAACTCGTACGCAGCGGTGGATTATTCGTACAGCGACGGAAAGCTCGACAGGATCGATTCCGAGCGCGGCGGCTATGCGGAGTTCTATTACGACGAGCACGGCAATCTGACGTCGGTCGACGAGTATGCCGGCCGCGGTTCGGATGCCGAGTTTGAGTTTGAGCACGAGGTCGAGTACCAGCGCTACTTCTGCAGCAAGCACGAGAAGAACAAGCCGGAGGAATGGATTCGTCTGGATGCAGAGTACGACGTCGACCAGGGTAGCTGGAGCAATGACTCCGATTATGGTCGTGAGTGCTTTGCAACCATGTACAAGCTCGATCCGCTGGCGGCCAGACTGAACCCGTTTATCAAGTAGCAGCCCACTCGCAAACCACCCAAAGGGGATAGGCACCTTTGGGTGGTTTTTGCTGAAGGGCGGGTGTCTGCGGCGGTTTGTCTCGATCTGTAACAGTAACTCGGCAAAAATGGGCCTAGCTGTTACAGATCGAGACAAAGAGCCGGCGCCATTCGGAAACGTCTCGATCTGTAACATCTGGAGCCGATATCTTCGTCTGGGTGTTACAGATTGAGACAAACCGGCGGGACGGGGCGGGCCGAAGTCAGACCGTCTGCCCCGCCCAAGCGGCGGAAAAAGAAAAGGCAGATTTTTAGGTATGTCCCAAAAATCTACCTTTGTACGTTAGGCCAGCAGGTCGACGACGTTAAAGCCGGCGTTGCTCTTGGCGATGACGTCGCAGCCGCCAAAGACACAGGTTGGCGACGCGGCTGCGATGCGCGTCACATCGGCGCCGAGCGAGCGCAGCTCACCGGGCGTGGCGGCGAGCATCTGGGCGCGGCGCTCCTCGCGTGCGTGCGGATCGAGCCCGGCCAGGTAGGTCGTGTTGCGGCGCTTGGTGAGCGCGTACGGCTTCACTGGCGCGTCCATACCGCTCACGCAGCTCACGATAAAGCCCTCAAAGGCGGCCTCGTCGGGCTCAAAGCTGCCGAGCCATTCGCCTGCGCGCGCCACGCGCTCAATCGAGGGGTCGATTGCCGGGTCGCGGTAGGTGTAGAACGCCGCTTGACGCTCGCCGGCCGCGCGGAATCCGCAGCCGTACGCGCCGCCCTTAACGCGGATCTCGTTCCACAGGTAGTCGTAGGAGAGCGCGTTGGCGGCAACCGCCCAGGCGCCCGTCACGTCAATGCCCAGGCGACGCGGGTCGCACGCGCTTGCCGCAAAGCAGATGTCGCTGGGGATGACAAAGGCCTCGTGGCGGTCGCACGGCGCTGGCACCACGAGCGCGTCGCTGCCAGCAACGCGCTCCGCACCCGCGCCAAGCCCCAGGTCGTCCGCGGCATCCCAGTACGCGTCAAAGTCCTCATCGCTGCCGGTAAAGCTCGCCATACAGCCATCGGCCACAAAGATGCGGTCTGCCAGCGCGGCAAGCTTGGCGCGCAGGTCGTCCAGTCGCTCGTCAAAGTGCTCGAGCAAATCGCGCAGGAACAGGTAGAAGTCCACGCCCGAGAGCTGCTCGCGCACCACGGCCGAAGGCGAGCTGTAGCTCATCGCGCGACCGAGCGCCGCCGAGTGTCCGTTGTTGATAAAGCCCTGCTCAAGCCCAATGCGAATCTGCGTGAGCACGTCGCGCACGCGGTCGGCGTCGGCGTCCGCCAAAAGCGTGCTCGACCACACCTCGCGCGGCAGGCTCGCCAGCGCGTCGATCTTCTCGGACAGAGCACCGGCGCTCACCAGCAGGTAGGGGCGCACGCCGTCCACGTCGGGCTGCGTCATGACCTCGGTCGTAAAGCTCAAAAAGCCCAGCTTGCCGGCGAGCAAGTTGTCGAGCTCTTCGGCCGAGTGCTCGCGCGTGGGCAGCTGCTTAAGCAGGCGGCAGAGCAGTGTCACGTAGGGCAGGTCCTCAAACGCGACGCAGCTCAGGTCGAAGTATTGCATGGCGTAGGCCAGGCGGTTGGTGGGGATGCCGTGGCGCAGGCAGGGGATGGGCGCGGTCGTGTCCACGACGAGCGGCGGCTCGGGGCGCGCCTCGCCAATGTCGGACACACGCAGACGCGGCAGCGTGGCCTTGTCCTCGGGCGTGTCCTCGGCCTCCTGCGCGGCACGCAGTGCGGCCGTGCGCTCGACCACGTCCGCCAGCTCGGCATCGGTCATGGCGTCGCGCTTGGCAGCCAGTTCGGCGGCTTCGGCACCCTCCGAACCCTCGGCAGCGTCTACCGGAACCAGCTCGACCAGCGCCATGTGGTCGTTCTCCAGCACGAGCTCGCGCAGCAGGTCCTCAAAGTAGCTGCCGTCCAGCTCGCCGCGCAGCTCCTCGTACACTGGGCCGTACTTGAGCGCCAGCGTCGCGGCGTCGTCATCGTAGAGCCAGGTACTCAGCGCGTCGCACGCAATGGCCACGCCGTCGGCGATACCGTAGTCGCGCTGGCGCAGGTCGTATTCGTTGCTGCTGATGATGGCTTCCAGGCGCTCGCGCGGAACGCCGTGCTCGCACAGGTCGCGGCAGGCGTCTTGGAACACGCGACGCAGCTCGCGCGCCACGCCGGGCTGCGCGTTTTGCAGCATGATGAGCTCGTAGGGCTGCAGGCTCTCGGCCGCGGTGTAGCTCACAACGTTGCCGCCCAGGCCGGCCGCCAGAATGGCCTTCTTAACCGGCGCTTCGTTGGAGCCCAGCAGCGCCTCGAACAAGATGTCCGCGGCGATCGTGCGCTTGCGGTCGAGCGCGCTGCCCAGCACAAGACCCAGGCCAACCAGGGCGTTCTCGGGCGTGGTTGCCATCTCGACGCGCTTATACTCACAGGTCACGGGCGCCTGCACGCCCAGCGGATCGGGCGCCAGCGTGGACGGGTCCTCGCCGGCGGCAACGGCGGCGTCCATGCGGCGGCTCGCGGCGCTCGGCTGCGACAGATAGCGCTCGTCCAAAAATGCCAGCGCGCGGTCCACGTCCAGGTCGCCGTAGAGCGTTATATAAGAGTTGGAAGGATTGTAGTGGCGCGCGTGCGTGTTCAGGAACTGCTCGTAGGTGAGCGCGGGAATCGCGCGCGGGTCGCCGCCGCTCTCGTGCGCATAGGCGGTGTCGGGATAGAGCGCGGCGTTGACGGCGTCGTCCAGCACGCTCATGGGATCGGACAGCGCACCCTTCATCTCGTTGAACACCACGCCGTTATAACGCAGCGTGCCCTTGCGCAGGCTGGCGGCGCTGCCGTCGCCCTCGCTCTCGGCGCCCTCCGGCAGGTCCAGCTCGTAGTGCCAGCCCTCCTGCTCAAAAATGGTGGGCTTGGTGTAGATGGCTGGGTTGAACACCGCATCCAGGTACACGTCCATCAGGTTGTACAGGTCCTGCTCGTTGGTGGTGGCAACGGGGTAGATGGTTTTATCGGGGTAGGTCATGGCGTTGAGGAACGTCTGCATGGAGCTCTTGATCAGGTCGACAAACGGCTCCTTGACGGGAAACTTGGCCGATCCGCACAGCACCGAGTGCTCAAGAATATGGAACACGCCGGTGGAATCGGCCGGCGGCGTCTTAAAGCCAATGGCAAAGGCCTTGTTCTCGTCGTCGCACGCCAGGTACAGCAGGCGAGCGCCCGAGGTGGTGTGGCGCAGCACGTAGGCGTCCGAATCGAGCTCGGGCACGGTTTCGCAGCGCTCGACGGCAAAGCCGTGGCAGGTGGTACCGGGCGCCAGCAGTGCGGCGGCAGCGGCGCGCGGGTCGGTTGGGGTGGTGGACATATGCAGTCTCCTTTGACGCCCCAGCGGGGGCGAATCGAGTCGAATCCTCGAGAGTATACCCATAAGGAGCGCCCGGCCTGCGACGAACTGGAGGTAATGCCGCTGAGGAGTCGATGCATCCTGACCGCCCGCCGCACGAGCGTGGATATCTGGACGAACGAGCGTGGATTTTCGGACGCCCACGGCATGAGAGTGGAAAATCGGACACACGAGAGTGGATATTCGGACGCAAATTGAATGAGAGTGGATTTTCAGACGGAATCAGCCTTAAATCGCCCAAAAACCGTCCAATAATCCACTCTCATTTTCCAGCCGTCCGAAAATCCACGCTCATCCATTACCCACACATCTCTCATCTCTCACTCGTCTCTAAGCCGAGAGATAAAGAGAAAGACGAGAGATAATCACGAGAGATGACAATGCTGCCAAGAGACAAATTACGAATCGATTCTTCAAATACTGATTGTTCTACCAGCAAAAACATGTTTTAATGAAGCAAATGGTTGATAGTTTATCTTTCATTTCTCACTCATCTCTAAGGCGAGAGACAAGAGAAAGACGAGAGATAATTACGAGAGATAGCAGAGAGACGAGGGAAGCCCATTGGGGCGCTCGCCGCCGAGTCGAGACGAAGGGGCATGCAGATGAACGAAAGCGAGCTGACCAATCTGCTCGGGTCTTTAAGGCGCATGGGCTCGGATGATCTTAACGTCGAAGTAAAGGAGAGCGCCACGACGCTTTCCCGCGACGTGTGGGAAACAGTGAGCGCCTTTGCAAACACTGCCGGCGGAATCATCGTGCTCGGAGTGAGCGAGCGCGCAGGTTTTGTCTCGGTTGAGAACTTCGAGACCGAGAAAGTGCTCAACCAATTTGTCGCAGGCATGGGCGATGCCGGCGGCCGAGGAAAGCTAGCTAATCCGCCCAAATACACCATTGAGCGAGTGGAGCTCCAGGGCACTATCGTTCTTGTCATCACGATCGAGGAGCTCGACCCGTCGAGCAAGCCCTGCTATGTAATAGAGCGCGGCGCCCAGGGCGGCAGCTACAAGCGCATCGACGACAAAGACGTGCCGCTTTCATCGACCGAGGTACTCGCGTTGGCGTCATACGGTCGAACGACTCCGAGCGATCGCGACGCGGTGCCGGGTGCAAGCGCGGATGACCTTGACGAAACATTGGTCGACCGTACGATAGATAGGGCTTTCTCGTTGACGCCCCGGGCGATGCGCGGTGCGCCGGACAAGCAAACGAAGCTGGAGCGTCTAAATATCTTTGATTCCCAAGGTAATGTCACCAAGGCTGGACTTCTAGCTGTGGGCACCTACCCTCAGCAGTTCTATCCCAAGCTCTTTATCGACGTGGCTGTACATGCGGGAACCCAGAAAGGCACAGCGGGGTCGCTGAGGTTCATGGACCGCACGATCTGTGAGGGAACGTTGGGCGAGATGATCTCGGATGCTGTCGCGGCCGTCGCCAAGAATTTGCGGCGAACCTCGACCATCCAAGGCGTCTCGCGTGTCGACTCGCTGGAGATCCCCGAGGAGGTCCTGCGTGAGGCGATTGCCAACGCGGTGATTCACAGGGAATATGGGGACCGTTTCTGCGGGCAATCGATTGCGGTCGACGTCTTTGACGACCGTGTCGAGGTGGCGAATCCTGGCGGCCTTTACGGGGGAAAGACTCGCGAGAACTTGTTTGACGGCAGCTCCCGATGCCGTAACGCGACGCTCGTGAAACTCATGTCGATTGTCCCGCTGCCGGATGGCGCAGGTTCGCCGGCTGAGGGCAATGGCTCGGGCATCCCGATGATGATCGATGCCATGCGCGCGCATGGTCTGGCCGAGCCCCTGTTCTGCCCGGGGTTCGATCGGTTCAAGGTCGTACTTTACCGTTCAAAGATCGAGCCGGTCGATCATGGCGGGGGCTTAATTGTGACGGCACTCAAACACTACGGCGAGCTGGGGACGCGTGAGCTGGCAGAACGCACGGGGCTTACAATTTCCCAGGTTAGGTCGCGCGTCAACGCGCTCATTGCTCAAGGCGAGCTTGAGCCCACGGCGCCGGCGACGAGCCGCAACCGCAAGTATCGACTGTCAGAGCGCGTGGAATAAATGCGTTAGTGGACGAGGCGAACCAATAATCGACCCTCAATTGACGCCCACTAAGATAAAGCGGTTGTTGCTCAGTCGACGGTGATGCTAAAGACTCGGCTTACGCCGGCATGGCCCCGAACCCGTCCATCAAGAACAGCCTAAGAACCAGCTTGATGACATATCCCGGTTTGACTTCAGCCGCGTCAAAGACGTGGCGCTCGGCGAGCTCGCTGCAGTATGCATAGATGTCGCGGATGAGTTTCGCGCCCGAGAGCGTAAACATGTAGCCTGCGTCCGAAAGCGCATTGGGCGCGGCGGGCAACTTGGCCATGTGACAGAACGTTTGCAGGTCGGGCGCCATAACATTCTGGTAGTCGAGGTGGCCGCTGGCATCCTGTGCGGCAAGCTCCAATTGGCGCACAAAATCCAGCGCCGCCGCTAACACAAAGCTCGGCGTAGGTGCATTGACGTCTTGAGTGGTCGCCACAAGCCTGCCCGCCGCCTGCGTGATAAGCCAAGCGACCTCGCGCTGGCAACGCACAGCCTTGCGCGTAACCGGCTTGATGGACGAAGAAGAAACGCTCCCCTTAGGCGGATTCGAAGCAGCCATAAGACCCTCCCATGAACAATCCGGCCCAACAAGCCCGGATGAAACACGTGCTACATCAGTATACAGGGGAGTGGGGTACGAGCGAGCCAGCGGCAAACCGAGAACATCAACGATGCGCCGATCGCGGGATTCAGGGATCTTCTGGCCGGGCCAGGATCGGGTGAAGCAAGATCCCAATAAGACCTTTGCGCTTTCGGTCCATAACTCTAGAAAGAGCTTCTACACCGATGTACCTCCGCTCTATTTGGACGATGGTACGTGGGTCATTAAGTACTCGGTTCAAGCGCCGGGTACCGTTGGTTCTCGAGACCAGAATTACAACCGTAAAATGCTCAACTGCATGGAATGTGGCGTCCCAGTTGGAGTCATATTTGCAACCGAGGTGGGCTATAAGGTGCTCGGCCTTGCGTTTGTTGAGCGGTTCGAGCCAGAAAACGGATGGTTTGGACCCAATACGGTGTTTCTTGAGGCCCATCGCATTGAGTTCGATCACTCGGAAAAGAAGCGTGAAAAGGCGGGGCTTCTGCCGTATTAGCGTATTTGGCTTTGGCGGTCTTTTAAGATCGTGTTGTTTGATCGGATCGCGTGGCGATGCAATCTCGCGCCCGCCCGCCGGTGCATGCTCTTCCTGATTTGCATAGCGAGAGGGGAGCGTGTATGAGCTGGCGAGGCGATATTGCGATGGGGAAGTTTGGATTTGTGCCGTGTGCCCTTATAGACAACAATATGTTTCCGAACGTAGAGGTTGATTGCGGGTCGTTTGCTGTCGCCTGTCCTTGCTGCGGCTCGCAAATATCGTGTCTCGACATTCGGTTCATCGATGCACGTGACAGGTTCAGCGACGAAGTGAGGAAGCGTACGGGCGTTCATATGCCGGTGTATCCGGAGCAATGCCCTGTTTGTGGCCTCGATATCGTGTACGACGCCGGCGACGAGGGATAGGTGATGCGGAGGAGCTGGCTGTGAAGGTATCTCCGTCTCTACAAATAAATCCCCTCACCGAGTTGCTTGTGAAACTTGGCGTGATGGTCGCGCGCCCAGGTAAAGAGCGCCTGGTCAAAGTCGGTGCGCGTGGCCGGGACGCCAAAGACGCCGGCAACTTCGACGCGCACAAACTCCAGTGCCGGCAGCTTGTTGATGGCAGTGAGGGCAAACGGGGACGAGGGCTCCTCGAACAGATAGCGGCTGCCTTGCAGCGCGTCGCAACTGGTGCACGTGTTGCCGAGCGACGGGGCTTTGGAGGCTCGTGCGCCTACGGGCTTGTAGCCGCAGCGCTTATGAAGGTAGTCGCGGATCTCGCCCGGCACGCAGCCAAGAGCGGGCACGATGGCGAGTGCGTTGGCGTTGGCCGTGTCGATGGCAATGTGCCCGGCTTCGTTGGGCGCGTGCGCGATGGCGATGCTCTCGTCGTTATCGGTTCGATAGGGAATGCCGAAGGCCGCGACCGAGGTCTCTTTGTGACACTTCCAGCACTCGCGCTTGCCCAGTACTAGATATATATACGGCGCTGAGGGGTTGGATCGGTCAACACCGGGCAGCCACTCGGCAAAGGGCTCGGGGTTGACGCCGCTGGGTACATACCAGATCTTTTTGGTCCGGTCCCATTTGGCGCCCAGCGCCTTGGCTTCTTCTTTGTGCGAAAAGGGGACATCGAGCTCGGTGCGCATGGCGGCTCCTTGGTGCTGCAGGTGCAAGTGGCTCAAGGATACCGCAGGGTGTGGACGTTGTGGCGTTTTGCCGAGAAGCTGCGGCGCGGACTGGTTGGTTACGCCGTTGGATAAATTGGCAAGTAGATGGTCGGCTTTTGGCCAGTTGGGCGGTTGGAGCAGCTTGCGGCGCAGCTTTGTGCCTGGTTATTGTTGATGTTGGGGTATTGAATTTGTTTGGCTGCCATTTGTCAGGTGAATTGATGCTACGTTGCGATGACGGTTGGAGCTGCCAGCGGATTTGACGACATAAAACAAAACAGCCCAGAGGACATAGCCTCTGAGCTGCGAACATTTGGTGGGCGTTAGAAGATTTGAACTTCTGACCTCTTCCGTGTCAGGGAAGCGCTCTCCCCCTGAGCTAAACGCCCGATCAAGGGTGCGCAAGTGCGCAAGGGATAATATAACGGAGCCTGAACTCGGTGGCAAGAACATTTTTAAAAATCGCTTACATTGTGGAATTCGGGGGCTTTGCCATATCCATTTCAAAAGAGTCTGCTGCCGCGATTTGGCTGTCGCATAATGCAAGGCCATTGCAGTGTCGAGCTATGGAAAGACGCCTGCGGAATTGTCCTACCGATAAGCGGACAAGCCTCCAGCTGGTGCCTTCGCCGTGGTAAGGTAAGCCGAATTGTTTCCAGGCCGTTTCGGGGGAGTGGAATGAGCAAAGAGTGTGTCGAGCAGGTCGAAGGCACAGGGGCTTCGGTGCCGATGACCGATATATCGAACATTGATGTGCCCGAGGGCACCGACGAGCTCAGCCGCAGCACCCGCCGTGCATGGCGTGACCGCCTCAACGATGCGTCGTCGCGCAAGATGGCGTTGGGCGTGTTGGCTACGCTCGTGGGTGGCTCGTTTTGGGGCTTCTCGGGCACCAGCGCGAGCTTCCTGTTCGATACCTACCATGTCGATACGCTGTGGCTCATGAGCGTGCGCCAGATTCTTGCCGGCCTGCTCTTTATGGTCGTGGTCGTCGCGCGCGACCGTGCGCGCCTGGTCAAGCTTTGGACGACGCCGGTCGACCGCAAGCAGCTGTTGCTCTTTACCGCCTTTGGTCTGCTGTTCAACCAGTTTTGCTATCTTTCGGCCGTGCGCCTGACCAACGCCGGAACCGCGACGGTCCTTCAGTGCCTGCAGCTGGTCATCATCATGGGATATACCTGCATCACCGATCGCCGCAAACCGCGCATGCGCGAGGTTATCGGTATCGGCCTGGCCCTTGGTGGCACGTTTTTGATTGCCACCGGCGGCGACCCCACGAGCCTGAGCATCTCACCGCTCGGTCTGGCGGCGGGTCTTATGTGCGCGGTGAGCGCCACCTGCATGGCGGTGATTCCCGCCAAGATTCTGCCCGAATACGGCAGTCCCATCGTTACGGGCTCAGCCATGCTCACGGCTGGTATCATCACCTGCACCATCGTGCAGCCTTGGGCCCATATGCCGGCGCTCGATGCCGCCGGCGTCGAGGCGCTCGCGGTGTTTGTGGTCGTGGGCTCGTTTTTGGCGTACATGCTCTATATGCAGGGCGTCAAGGACATCGGCTCGGTACGTGCGAGCTTGATTGGAACCGTGGAGCCGGTCTCGGCGACCATCACGAGTGCCGTTATGCTGGGCACGGTGTTTTTGCCGACCGATCTTAT
>USFU01000034.1 GCA_900554135.1 uncultured Collinsella sp.
ACAAACAGCAGCGCAAAGAGCGCGATGCCCACATAGCTCACAATCGTCTGGACCTTGAGCGGAAGCTCGCGGCCCGCAATCTTTTGAATGATCTCGATGACCAGCTTGCCGCCATCGAGCGGTGGGATGGGCAGCAGGTTCATAAAGCCAAGCGAGAACGAAATGAGGGCGGCAAACGAAAGGAACGTGGCAGGGCCGGCAGCAGCAGCCTGTGAGGACATAACGCTAATACCCACAATCGAAGAGGACTGATCGAGAATCTCCATCGTATGTTGCGGCTGGAGAAGGCGCATCACACCCTCCGCTGTCTGCACGACATAGGAGAACGACAGGCGAGCCGACGTGATGGGGTCTAAACGGACCACCTGCGTAGAGGCATACACACCCAGGCGCTCGTCCTCTTTGAGCGCAACCGTGGTCGTATGCTGTTTACCGTCACGCTCGTACTCGATGGCGATATCGTCCTTACCGGCAGCCTTGCCGATGGCATCGTAAACGTCCATCCAGGTAGAGCACGATACTCCGTCGACCGAAAGGATTGCGTCGCCGCCCTCGATTCCCGCCGCGGCGGCAATCGAGCCTTCGTCAACCTGGCCGATAACATTGGTATCCACCGGCACCGTGACACCCGCGATGGAATAGATGCTCATAAGGAGCAAAAAGCCCGTCAGGATATTGACGATAATGCCCGCAAGCAGCATAAAGGCACGCTTGACAAAGCCCTGGCCCAAATAGGTGTGCGAGCGCTCGCGTGCAAGGAATTCGGCCTCGCCGCACGGCAGCTCCCATACATCGCCCTCGGCAGTCGCGTGCTCGCGATCGAACCGACGGCCGTCAAAGGTGGTATAACCCGCCGCATCACGCGGCAGGGTCTGGTACTTGGTGGGATAGTAACTGGGCGAAGGTTTTTCTCCTTCTTCATACCAGGGAGCGATGGAGCCCCAGCCCAACAGCAAAGCACAGGCCTCGAGCACATCCTCCTCGGACAGCTCGAGTTCGACGGCAAGATCGGCCACCGTCACACGGCCGTGGCGATAGACGGCAGCAAGCACGCGATCGGCACACGAGACATCGGTCGGATCCATGCCACAGATGGCAGCATACCCACCCAGCAACAGTGGGGTCACGCCAAACTTGGTGCCGATACGACGAGACGTGTGGTGGATATCAAAGCGACACGGCAGACCCAAAAAGAACTCAGTCACCCGGACGCCGCAGGCACGCGCCGCCAAAAAGTGGCCGCCCTCGTGCAAAAACACGAGGACGGAAAGCATCAGCAGGCCCCAAAAGACCGATGAGAGAACGCTCAGAACAGTATCCATAAAACGAAAAAGCAATCCTTATGGGTTAAGAACGGGTTGCGGCGAGCACCTGCGCGGCCTTTTCACGCGCCCACGCATCGATGTCGCGAAGCTGTTCAAACGAATCGACCGTCTGCGCATCGTGAGCATCCATGCAGGATTCCACAATGCGGTCGATATCGGTAAAGCTGCAGCCATCATGCAGGAAGGCATCGACGGCGACCTCGTTGGCGGCATTGAGCACGCACGGCATGGTGCCGCCCGTCTTGCCGGCACGTTCGGCCAGCGCAAGGCAGCGGAAGGTATCCATATCGGCCGCGTCAAAGGTAAGCTGTCCCAACTCGCGGAAATCGATACGCGGAGCCGGCGCATCCCAACGCTCGGGATACGAGAACGCGAACTGGATGGGAATGCGCATGTCGGAGGCACCGAGATGCGCCATCACGGAGCCGTCGGCAAACTCGACCATGGAGTGAATCTTAGACTGGCGCTGCACGACCACGTTAATGAAATCGAGATCGCAGCCAAACAGATGCATGGCCTCGATACGCTCCAGACCTTTGTTCATGAGGGTGGCGGAATCAATCGTGATCTTGGCACCCATAGCCCACGTGGGATGCGCCAGGGCATCGGCACGTGTCACGCGATCGAGCTCGTCACGTGTGCGACCAAAGAACGGGCCGCCCGAGCAGGTAAGCCAAATGCAGTGAGCCTCGCGCGGATTCTCGCCCAGATAGCACTGGTAGATGGCAGAATGCTCGGAGTCGACCGGGATGAGCTGACCCGGCTGCGCCAACGGCATCAGCAAATCGCCACCGACAACGAGCGACTCCTTGTTGGCCAGGGCAAGACGCTTGTTCGAGGTCAGGGCAGCATGGCTCGCCTCGAGACCGGCAGCGCCCACGATGGCCACGAGCACGCAGTCGACATCATCGCGCCGCGCGAGATCGCACACGGCCTGCGCGCCAACGCCGAGCTCCGTGCCCTCGGGCAATTCCTGCAGCACGGCGTCGGCGCCATGGGAGGCGTCCGCCACGGCAACCGCCGGAACCGAGAACTCACGGGCAGCGGCAACGAGCTCGGAGGTGCTGGAGTTAACGGACAGCGCCGTCACCTGCAGGCGATCGGCATGCTGACGGCACACGTCGAGCGCCTGAGTGCCGATAGAACCCGTACAGCCCAGAATGGCAACACGAAGACGCCCGTCGGGACCGTAGGTGGTCTGATAAGCCATTACAGCACGCCTCCGATCATCAGCAGCAGCTGCGCGGTAATGCAGCCAAAGATGAGCGAATCGCTGCGGTCGAGCATACCGCCGTGGCCCGGGATGAGATTGCCTGAATCTTTGACGCCCACACCGCGCTTGATACGCGATTCGATAAGGTCGCCGATAACGCCCAGGATGGAGACGACCACGCCGCACAGCAGTGCATAGGGCAGGCTCAGCTTATAGAAGTGCGTTGCCCACAGGATGAGCCAGATCAAGACAGAGCCCAAAATGCCGCCGACAAAGCCTTCCCAGCTCTTTTTGGGAGAGATCTTGGGAACCATCTTATGCTTGCCAATGCGGCTGCCCACGATATAGGCAAACGAGTCGGAAACCCAAAGGGACGCGCAAGCGCCCACCGAAAGCAGTGCGCCGGCAAAACCGGGCACGGCATCGCGCAGCAGCACGATAGCCGACAGCATAAAGCCAGTGTAGATAGGGCCCATGAGCGTAACGGCAACGTCAGAGATGCGAGTGCGCGGAGACCAGACATACCAGATACCAACCGCAAGCATCAAAGCGAACAGCAGGGCGTTCAACAGCAGCGAATCGCCCAGAGCCGAGAGCGGAAAGAGCACGGCGGCAGCGATACCAAGGCGCTCGTTGGCAACCTTGCCGTCGAGCCTCGTCATGCGGAAGAACTCATAGCAGCACAGGCCGCTCATGACGGACACGAAGATGGCCGTGGGCACAATACCCAAAACCAGGCACAGGATAAAGACAACGGCATAGACGATACCGGCGGCGGCACGGGTGATAAAGCCCGCCAGCCACGAACCGGAGCCGCTCTTCGCTGCAGGCGCCCCTGCAGCGGAAGCCTTACGCGCGGGCGTCGCGGAAGTAGGCGCCTTGGGAGCGGATGCCTTGGGACGTTCGGACACGATTAAGCCTCCTCGGTCTTGCTCAGTCGACCAAACCTACGGTCGCGACCCTGGTAGGCCAAAATGGCGTCGACAAGGCCCCAGCGGTCAAAGTCGGGCCAATAGGTATCGGTGACATAGAACTCGGAATAGGCAACCTGCCACAGCAGATAGTTCGAAAGACGAAGCTCGCCGGAGGTGCGAATCACAAGCTCAGGATCGGGCAGCCCAGCGGTGTACAGGTGCGAAGCCACCATATTGTCGTCAACCGCGGCGGGATCGATCTTGCCGGCAGCCGCATCAAGCGCGATCTGGCGGACAGCGCGGGTGATCTCAGCACGGGCACCGTAGTTAACGGCCAGCGCCAGCGTCATACCGGTATGGTCGGCGCACTCGGCAAGGCCGCGCTCAAAGACGTCGCGGGTCTTCTTGGGCAGCGCGGAAATATCGCCCAAAAAGACAACGCGAACATTCTCGCGCTTAAGCAGCGGCAGCTCATCGATAAACGTCTTGGCAAACAGGTGCATCAGAACGTTGACTTCGTGCTGCGGGCGATTCCAGTTTTCGGTCGAAAATGCATAGGCCGAAAGCACGTCGACGCCCAGGCGCACGCAGGCGGTAATGATCTCGCGCAGAGAGACGATGCCGGCCTTGTGGCCTTCGGTGCGGGCAAGACCGCGCGCCGTGGCCCAACGGCCGTTGCCGTCCATGATGCACGAAATATGGTGCGGAATGTTATTGAGGTCAAGGTCGGAAAAACCGACGCCCGCAGGGGCGTCGGCAAAGTACTCGACCAGTTTATGCTCGTCGTATTGCACCTTAGATCTCCATGACCTCGGCTTCTTTTTCCTTCAGAAGCTCCTCAACCTTGGCAACATACTCGTCGGTATGCTTCTGGACCTTGCCCTGCTCGCGACGGACATCGTCCTCGGTGAGCTCCTCGTCGCGCTCGAGCTTATTGTTAAAGTCGCGGCGGATGTTTCGGATGGAGACCTTGGCCTGCTCGGCGTACTCGCGGCACTCCTTAACGAGCTCGCGGCGACGCTCCTCGGTGGGAGCCGGGAACGGCAGACGCACGACGGTACCATCGGAGTTGGGGGTAATGCCCAGGTCGGAGGCACTGATGGCCTTGACGATGGCATTGATGAGCGCCTTATCCCACGGCTCGATAAGCAGCATATGGGCCTCGGGGGTCTTAACGGCGGCAACCTGCGTGACGGGTGTGGGAACACCGTAGTAGTCGACGGTGATGTCAGACAGGATGTTGGCGTTAGCGCGGCCAGTGCGGACCTTGGAGAAATTGTGCTTGAGGGACTCGAGCGACTTGTCCATGTGGGCGGTGATGTTCTCTGCCATGCTTAATCCTCCTGATAGACGAGCGTGCCGACGGGCTCACCCGCGAGCGCGCGCTTGACGGTGTCCTCGCCATCGATGTTGAGGACCAAAATGGGCATACGGTTGTCCTGGCAAAGAGCCGTAGCCGTGGAATCCATAACCTGCAGGCCGCGAACGAGCACCTCATGATAGGTGATCTTGTCAAAGCGGACGGCGTCGGCGCACTTGACGGGATCCTTGTCGTAGATGCCATCAACCTTGGTGGCTTTAATGAGAATCTCGGCACCGATCTCGCAGGCGCGAAGGGCCGCAGCGGTGTCAGTCGTAAAGTACGGATTACCCGATCCGGCGGCAAAGATAACGACGTTGCCCTTGGACAGGTGGTTGATGGCGCGACGGCGAATATAGGGCTCGCAGATCTCGTTCATCTGGATAGCGCTCATCACGCGGCAGGGAACATCGTTGTGCTCGAAGGCATCCTGCAGGGCAAGCGCGTTCATAACGGTAGCGAGCATGCCCATGTAATCGGCCTGTGCGCGGTCCATACCACCGGCGGCGCCGGCCATGCCGCGGAAAATATTGCCGCCGCCGACAACGACGCCAACCTCATGACCAACGGCGAGCAGCTCCTTGACCTGCTTGGCAAGATGATCGGTAACCTTGGGGTCGATGCCGTAGTTGCCATCGCCCATCAGCGCTTCACCGGAGAGCTTCAGAAGCACGCGTTTATATCGGATGTCGGACAAAGCGATCCTCCTTTAATTAGACTCATAACATAATATCAAAGGCTTAACGGAGAGCCATGAAAAAGCAGGCTGTGAGTAAAACCCACAGCCTGCTCATTACCAGCTACAAGAGCTTATTTACTCGCCACGGACCAGACGGTCAAAGGCAACGACGGTAATGGTGTCGCCGAGCTCCTTGGAGACCTGCTCAGCGTACTTCTTGATGGTGAGGGAGCTGTCCTTGATGAACTCCTGCTCGGTGAGCACGGACTGCTTGTAGAACTTCTCCAGACGGCCAACAGCCATCTTCTC
Source organism: uncultured Collinsella sp. (assembly GCA_900554135.1). Next base: position 5,801 of record USFU01000034.1, read on the forward strand.
CTGGATAGCCTCGGGCTTGCCGGACTCGGCAGCCTGAGCCATGTAGATCTGCTTCTCGTGCTCGACGGTCTCAGCCGGAACCTGATCGCGGGTAGCGCAGATCGGGGCGACGGCGGCAACCTGAAGCGCAACGTCGTGAGCAAAGGTCTTGAAGGACTCAGCCTGAGCGGTCTCGGCCTTCTCGAAAGCGAACTCGACGAGAACGCCGATCTTACCACCCATGTGGATGTAAGAAGCAAGAGCGCCGTTCTCGGCCTTGCGGGCGGCGAAACGGGAGATCTTCATGTTCTCGCCCATGATGTGAATCATCTCGGTGAGCTCGGAGGAAACGGTCTCCTCGCCCATCGGCTTCTCGAGCAGAGCGTCGACGTCAGCAGGCTCGGTGGTAGCGACAACCTCAGCGACCTTGGAAGCAAAGCCGGTGAACTTGGCGTTGGAGCCGACGAAGTCGGTCTCGCAGGAGAGCTCGAGCAGAGCGCCGGTCTTGCCGTCCTCGGAGACGAACGCGGCGACAGCGCCCTCGTTGGTCTCACGGCCAGCCTTCTTGGCAGCCTTGGCGAGGCCGTTCTTGCGCAGAACGTCGACAGCGGCGTCCATGTCGCCGTCAGCCTCGACGAGAGCCTTCTTGCACTCCATCATCGGGGAGTCGGTCATCTCGCGGAGCTGCTTGACCATAGCGGCGGTAATCTGGGCCATTGTGGTTCCTTTCAAAGAGATGAAAAAGAATTAACTAAGACTGATTTACTCGGCCTTGGGCTCAGCGGCCATCTCGGCCTCGGAGACCTGCTCCTTGCCGGAGCCAGCGAGGCAGGCGTCAGCCATGAGCTCGCACATAAGGGTGACAGCGGAGATAGCGTCATCGTTGCAGGGGATGCCGTACTCGACCTCGTCGGGATCGGAGTTGGTGTCGATCAGAGCGACGACGGGGATGTTCAGGCGCTGGGCCTCCTTGATGGCGTTCTCCTCGCGCTTGGTGTCGATGACGAAGAGAGCCTGGGGCAGACCCTTCATGTCGCGGGCGCCACCGAGGTTGGTCTGGAGCTTGGTAAGCTCCTTACCGAGCACAGCCTGCTCCTTCTTGGGAAGCACTGCCATGCGGCCGTCCTCGACCATGGCCTCGAGCTCCTCCATGCGGTTGATGCGGGAGCGGATGGTGACGAAGTTGGTCAGCATGCCGCCGAGCCAACGCTGGTTGATGTAAGGCATGTTGGCGCGCTCAGCGGCGTTCTTAACGGCCTCCTGAGCCTGCTTCTTGGTGCCGACGAACAGCACGTTGCCACCCTTGGCGACGTTCTTGACGAAGGTGTAGGCCTGGTCGGCGTCGAGGATGGTCTGCTTGAGGTCGAGGATGTAGATGCCGTTGCGCTCACCGAAGATGAACGGCTTCATCTTGGGGTTCCAGCGACGGGTCTGGTGACCGAAGTGGCAGCCGGCCTCGAGCAGGGTGCGGATATTAATCTTGGTAGCCATGTTAAACCTCCTGTGGTTTGCCTCCGCGCGGGGTCATCCTCCAAAACCAACCCGGACATGTGCTACCAAAGCCCGGGCACCACGGTATGAAGTAGCCGCGCGTGCGTGATAAAAACCTGTTGCCGTGAAGCAACCCGATGAATGATAGCAGGATTACCTCTTCCTGCCAACCCGCAATCAAAACCACACACCTAAGCGCAACGCGAGCCGCCCAGCCTACTCGCCCCGGGGATGGGCCTGGGTCACTGCACGCTTAAGCCGGTCGGGCGTGAGATGCGTGTAAATCTGCGTCGTGGACAGGCTCGCATGTCCCAGCAGCTCCTGAACCGAACGCAGGTCCGCGCCGCCCTCAAGCAAATCGGTAGCAAAGGTGTGGCGCATCGCATGCGGCGCGATGTCGGCCGGAATGCCAGCGAGCGTCGCCAGCATATGGAACCGTCGCCTGAGCATGGCAGCGCTCATGCGGTTACCGCGCACAGATATCAACAGCGGATGGGGACCGTTTGCGGCATCGCGACGCTTAGCCTGCGCGAGCAACTCCGGTCTCCCCTCCTCGACATAGGTACGCGTCGCCTCGAGTGCGCGTCGATACAGAGGAACGATACGCTCCTTGCTCCCCTTGCCCCATAACCGCAGTGTACGCTCGGACCATGAGATGGATTCCACATTGAGCGCTGCAAGCTCTGAAATGCGCGCGCCGGATGCATAGAGCAGCTCGAGCATCGCCGCATCGCGCAGTCCAACGGGCGTCGAAGTATCAGGCGTCTTGAGCAGCGCCTCGACCTGTTGGGTCGTCAGCACACCGGGCAGGTCGCGCGGCAGCTTGGGCGACGCGATTGCCGAGACCGCATCGCCCTCGACAATCCCCTCGGCAGCCATCCAACGATAGAGCGACCGAATAGCCGACAAATGCGCGGCAATGGTGCGAGGCGCCACCTGCTCGCGCGAAAACTCGGCCAAATACGCGCGGACGGTACGCACATCGGCCATACGCGCATCGACACCCGTACGCTCGCACCAGGCAGCAAAGCGCTCCAACCGCGATCCATAGGCAGTCACCGTATTGGGAGAGAGCCCCTCGACACGTGCGATGTAGGCGATAAACGAGTCGACGGTATCGTACAGGTCAAAGGCTATGACCGGTCGCCCCCAAACAAGTCGGAACGCGTGGCCAAGTAGGCATCGAGGGCCTCGAGCGCGCGATCCGCATAAGCCTGGTAGCGGTCGCGTTTACTGCGGCGCTTGCCGTCCTCGAGCGGCGGCACCAGGCCAAAATTGACATGCATGGGCTGGTAGCCCACGGTTGCCGGATCGGTCGCATAGCCCACGAGCGCACCCAGGGCGCCCACTCGCGGTAACTCAACAGGCTCCGCCTCGATTGCCTCGGCATAGGTATTGAGTGCAGCGAGCAGACCGGTCGCCACCGCTTCCATGTATCCCTCGGTGCCGGTGATCTGACCGGCGAGGCGCACGCTCGTACCGGGCACGGCAAAGGTGCCGTCAAGAACGTGCGGCGCATCGACAAAAGTATTGCGGTGCATGACGCCATAACGGAAGAACTCGGCATTCTCCAGACCGGGAACCATATGGAAGACACGCTTTTGTTCGCCAAAGGTCAGGTTGGTCTGGAAGCCCACCAGGTTGTAGGCGGTCTTCTCCTTGTTCTCGGCGCGCAGCTGAATCGCCGCCCAAGGGCGACGTCCGGTACGCGGGTCGGTGAGGCCGACGGGCTTCATGGCGCCAAAGCGGATAGCATCCTTACCGGTACGGGCGACTTCCTCGGCGGGCTGACAGGCCTGGAACAGGTCGCCACCCTCAAAGTCCTTGAGCACCACGCGGTCGCCGGTGGTGAGTGCCTCGATAAAGGCCTCGTACTCCTCCTTGTTGAGCGGAGCGTTGAGATAGTCGCCGCTCCCCTGCTCCTCATAGCGCGACTGCGAGAACAGCACGTCCATATCGAGCGTGGAGGCATCGACGATTGGCGCGGCAGCGTCAAAGAACGCCAAGGCGTCGCCACCGACGAGCTTCATGACCTCTTCGCTCAATGCCGGAGAACACAGCGGGCCCGCGGCAATGACCACGTGGCCCTCGGGAATCTGCGTGACCTCGCCGTGCACGACCTCGATATTGGGTCGAGCGGCAACCTCGGCCTCGACAAGCTCGGAAAACTTGACGCGGTCGACCGCCAGGGCACCGCCGGCGGGAACGGCCGCACGATGGGCACAATCGAGCAAGACCGAGCCCATACGCTCAAGCTCGGCCTTTAACAAGCCCGCAGCAGAGTCCGGACGGGTTGACTTAAACGAATTTGAGCAAACGAGCTCGGCCAGGTGGTCGGTATGGTGGGCCGGAGAGCTCACCTGGGGGCGCATCTCGCACAGCTTTACGGCAAACCCGCGATCTGCCAGCTGGATCGCACATTCCGAACCCGCCAGACCGCCACCGATAACCGTCACCTGATCGAACTGCATCTGCAAACACCTTTCTAATTGACACGCTTTCCATTGTGACCGAAGGGCGTCTGGGCGTGAAGCGCAAACTTTGAGGGCGCATACCTTCCATCCATCATGCGCTCGATAAGACCCTCGAGCTCGAGCGAGCCCAAAAGCTTGAGCACGCCGACAGCATCAAGCGAGACGAGCGCGGCAATGTCGTCGACCTTGAGCGGCGAGGCGATAAGCGCGTGCATCACGGTCTGCTGTGTTGGGTCCAGATCGGCAATGCCAGGTGCATCGGGACGCGAGTAGCGCAGCGTGCCGTAGATGCGCGAGATGGCCATCTCGATTGATTCCTCATCGATGATGCAGCAGGCTCCGTTAGCGATGAGATAGTTAGTCCCGCGCGACTCGGGCGAAAGGATAGAGCCCGGCACCGCAAGGAGCTCTCGGCCCAAGTCCATAGCGGCCTCCGCCGTGGAGAATGTACCCGAGGGCATGCCCGCCTCGGAAACAAAGAGCGCCTGCGACAAGGCGGCGATTACGCGATTGCGCCGCGGAAAGGCGAACTTACGCGGTCCCATACCCCACGGCGAAATCGAAACGACCGCGCCGCCCGTATCGAGTGTGCGTGTGATGAGGCCGGCACTCGAGCGCGGATAGACAACATCGGCACCCGTCCCCAGTACCACGACGTGTTTGCCCCCGGCGTTGACCGCAGCCCAACCTGACGCCTGGTCACAGCCGACCGCACCGCCCGAGACCACCGTCACCCCCGCCTCCACCGCCACCTTTGCCGCAAGCTCTGCCACGGCGAGACCGTACGGCGATGCCTTGCGAGCACCGATGATAGAAAGCGCGGGCGTCGATAAAACGGCAGGGTCGCCGCGAACGTAGAGGGTCTCGGGCACATCCGGAAGCTCCAATACGGTGTCGGGATACAACGCATCCGTGGGATGCAGTTCAAAGCTCTTCTCGCCCATTATTGGTCCCTCCTTCCCTGATACATCGCCGCCTCGAGCACGTGATCCTGCGATACCCGTTCGCTTTCGGCGACATCGGCGATCGTGCGTGCGATGCGTACCAGGCGCACGATGCCGCGACCCGTGAGATGTGTGCGCCTCGACAGGCCGAGCACGCATTTCTCGGCAGCCTCATCAAGCCCAAAGGTCGAAACGACGCCGTCAATGGACCGCGACTCATCTTCCTCGGCATCGGTGTCCGCATCGTCCATACGGGATTCACGCCAGGCGCGAAAGGCGCGCCCACGCACGACGTAATCGCGCAGCTCGGCCGATGACATACCCTCCGCGCCCTCAATGATCACCTGGGGATCGGGGCGGGTCACATCGATCATCATGTCGATACGATCAGCCAAAGGACCGCGCAACTTGCCCCGGTAGCGCTCGACCATCGACGCGGAACAGCGACACGGCACTTCGCGATCTCCCAAAAATCCGCAGGGGCAGGGATTGCTCGCAGCTAGCAGCTGAAAGCGCGACGGGAACGTAAAGGCCCCGTCAACGCGCACGATCCTTACGTAACCGCGCTCGATGGGCTGACGCAGCGTCTGCAGCACGCCGGTGGGAAACTCGGCGAGCTCATCCAAAAAGAGCACGCCGCCATGAGCTAGGCTAATTTCGCCCGGATGCACCGGACGCCCGCCGCCGATGAGTCCCGCGGTCGAAATACTGTGATGGGGGCTGCGGAAGGGGCGATGCCCCGCAAGCAGTCCATCGATGTTTTCGCCCAAGACCGAATGGATGCACAGTGCCTCTTGCTGATCCTCGAGAGAAAGCTCGGGCAAAATGCCTGTCATGCGCCGCGCAAGCATGGTCTTGCCCGAACCGGGCGAGCCGATCATGAGCAGGCCGAGCTCGCCGGCGGCCGCAAGCGCCATGCCGCGCTTGGCGACCTCCTGCCCCAGCACGTCGGCATAATCGAGCTCGGGCTCAAAGGTCGCCTCGAGCACTTCAGAATCCAGGTAATGCCGTGCGGCATCCCCCATGCCATGGGCAAGCTGAGATAGGTGGTCGATAAAGCCGCAGTCAACGCCTGCAAGCGGCACATGCTGATCGGACCTACCGGCGATAAAGGAAAGCCCCATATCGCGCGCCAACAGTTGAAACGCCACCTCGCCCTTGACGGGCAGCACCGTGCCGTCCAGACCAAGCTCACCTGCGATAAGGCAGCGATCGAGGTTGTCACGGGGAATCTGCCCGTCGGCCGCCAGAACCGCGATGGCAATCGGCAGGTCAAAACCGCTGCCAGTTTTACGGATATCGCCGGGTGCCAGGTTGACGGTAATGCCAGACCGAGGGATCTCGAAGCCGGCCGAGCGCATGGCACACCGGATACGCCCGCGTGACTCCATCACCTCCATACTCGGAATGCCGAGCATCTGGATGCCCGGAACGCCACCGGCAAGCGAGACCTCGACGGTGACGGGAATTGCCTCGACGCCGCGGATGCAGGCCGCGTGTACGGCAAACGTCTCGAACGCCATCACGACACCTGCCAATCGAACGCATTGTACTGGTGCTCGATCTCGGCGATATGCCCGCCGCGGATGGTGACGCCCACGGCATCGAAGCGAATCGACCTGAGCGGATAGTGCTCCATGAGATAGCAACTTGCGATGCGGCGATACCGACGCTGCTTTTGGGCGTCCACGGCCTCCTCGGGAAAGACCCGCGTGGTGCAATCCAGGGCGACGCGTCTCGTCTTGACCTCGGCCATCACCACGACATCGTCGAGCTCATCGAGCAGCACCAGATCGGCTTCGCCCTCAATGCAACGATAGCCCTGCTCCAACAAGGTGTATCCACGCTCGTTAAAGTAATCGATGGTGATCAGCTCGCCCAGCATGCCGAGCTCGCGGGGACTGAGCCCCTTGATAAACTCAGGCGTCATCGCCCCGCAATCGAGCTCGCCGTCTTCCCAGCGCTCCTTGAGTTGCTGCGTCTTGCTCTTTTTGCTTGTGGCACACATGGGGTCTCCTTTCCCGCACACTGCATTGCCCCGATGATGAGGGCACCCTTCATGCGGGTAAGTACCGGAAACAAACCAAAAGCTGACCAAATGCCGACAAAAAACGGGCCGTACGCAACAATCACGTTGCACACGGCCCGCTACCAGC
>USFU01000035.1 GCA_900554135.1 uncultured Collinsella sp.
TGCTCGGCGGTTTTACCGGCACCGTAGACAACCTCGCCGGCTCCCTGGCGCACTCCGCGCGAAAGATCGAGCTGCGCAAAGCCCAAATCGGCGGTCGGAGCCGTCTGGATGCGCGTAAGGGCGACGGCCGGGGTGACTGATCCGCCTGCAACATCGCTCAGCAGCTGCTCTAGATCTCGCTTATCCATATATGTTCCCTTCGACGGCGCAAAGTCTAGCACTCAAAGGGTATGTTTCCGAACACTAAGACAAAATTGTTCGGAAACTATAGGACAGGCTGATTCAATTGTTAGACAGATCGGCTAGTCGCGCAGGATGATGTCCATGGCGAGCATCAGGTTGCGCTCGTCGATGGTAAACGGGGCTGCCTCGCGCGTCTTGGGCTTGGCGCAAAACGCGATGCCTGTGCCCGCGGCCTGGATCATGGGGATGTCGTTTGCCCCGTCGCCAATAGCGACCGTATGGGCCATGTCGACGCCGCACTCAACTGCCCAGTCCAGCAGCTGGATGAGCTTGGACTCCTTGGTCACAATGTCTGCCGCCAGCTTACCCGTGAGCTTGCCGTCTACGACCTCCAGGCGGTTGGCCAGGCAAAAATCGATGCCCGCGGCGGCTACGATCTTGTCAGCGACCTCGTGGAAGCCGCCGCTCACCACGCCGACCTTCCAGCCCTTGCTGTGTGCCGAGCGCACAAGCTCCAACGCGCCGGGGGTAAATGTCACGCGCTCAAAGGTGCGCTCGAACACGCTCTCGTCCAGGTCGGCGAGCAGCCCCACGCGCTCCTTGAGCGCTTGCTTAAAGTCCAGCTCGCCGCGCATGGCGCGTTCGGTGATCCGCGCAACTTGCTCGCCCACGCCTGCCTCCTCGCCCAACAGGTCGATGACCTCCTGGTTGATGAGCGTGGAGTCGATATCCATAACGATGAGGCGTGCAGTCATGGCGGGCCTTTCCGAGTGCAGTTGTATTGGGGCACATTGTCGCACGTGACGAGCGCGGGCAGGTGCCGCGGTGCGTCAATTGTTTCGTCTCCGTCAAGTCTTTGGGCGAGAACTACTTTTCCGCGGCACATCGACACAGGTGCGATAAGATAGAACGCCATGTCTGGCTGCGCGGTTTACGCAGGCTGGGCAAATCTGTACGACGCCGCCCGGAACGACACGGGGCGGCACAGATCCATAAAGGAGGATCACTGGTATGAGCCAGACCCGTCCCATTGACGAGCATTCCATGCACACCCGTACCTGCGGCGAGCTTCGCTTCGAGAACGTGGGCGAAGAGGTCACCCTCACCGGTTGGGTGAGCCGTCGCCGCGACCACGGCGGCCTTATCTTCTGCGACCTTCGCGACCGCGAGGGCATCACGCAGCTCACCTTCGACCCCGAGCACTCCGACGGCGACGCCTTTAAGATCGCCGAGACCATGCGTCCCGAGTGGCCTATCAAGATTCACGGCGTCGTGCGCGCCCGTGGCGAGGAGACCACCAACACCAAGCTCGCGACCGGCGAGATCGAGGTCCTGACCGACCACGCCGAGGTGCTCAACACTTCTGTTACCCCGCCGTTCCAGATCGAGGACGGCATCGAGACGAGCGAGGACACCCGTCTGCGTTATCGCTATCTGGACCTCCGTCGTCCCGAGATGATGGCCAACCTCAAGCTGCGCTCCGACTTTACCTTTGCCATTCGCGAGGCGCTGCACAACCGTGAGTTCATGGAGGTCGAGACGCCCTCCCTGTTCAAGTCCACTCCCGAGGGCGCCCGCGACTTCATCGTCCCCAGCCGCATCCAGCCGGGCAACTTCTACGCCCTGCCGCAGTCCCCGCAGCTTCTGAAACAGCTGCTCATGGTCGGTGGCGTCGAGCGCTACTACCAGGTTGCCAAGTGCTTCCGCGACGAAGACCTGCGTGCCGACCGTCAGCCCGAGTTCACCCAGGTCGATATCGAGATGTCTTTCGTGGACCAGAACGATGTCATGAGCGCGCTCGAAGAGGTTCTTGCCGATGCCTTCGGCCGCATGGGTGTCGAGATGCCCACGCCGCTGCGTCGCATGAACTACTGGGATGCCATGGACACCTATGGCTCCGACAAGCCCGATACCCGCTATGGCATGCACTTGGTCGACCTGACCGACATCTTTGCCAACTCCAAGTTCAAGGTCTTTGCGACCGCCGCAAACGAGGAGGGCTCTGTCGTCAAGGCCATCAACGCCAAGGGCGCCGGTGCCTGGGCACGTGCCAAGATCGATAAGCTCGCCGGCGTGGCCTCCACGTTTGGCGCCAAGGGCCTGGCATGGATCGCCTTCCGCGAGGACGGCTCCATTAACAGCCCCATCGTCAAGTTCTTCTCGGACGAGGAGATGGCTGCTCTGCGCGAGCGCATGGACGTCGAGCCCGGCGACCTTGTGATGTTCGCCGCCGGCCCGCGTTTGCTCTCCGACGAGATCCTGGGCGGCATGCGTTCGCACATGGCCAATGCGCTCGAGATCAAGCGCGAGGGTCACGACTTCCTGTGGGTCGTCAACTTCCCGCTGTTCCACTGGGATGAGGACCGCAAGGCCTATGCTGCCGAGCACCAGCCCTTCACCCTGCCGACCGAGACCGACATCGCCAAGATCGAGGCCGACCCGCTGGCGGCCGGTTCTTGCACCTACGACTTTGTCATGGACGGCTTTGAGGCCGGTGGCGGCGGTATGCGTATCCACAACGCCGAGATGCAGATGTCCATGCTCAAGCTCCTGGGCTTTACCGAGGAGCGCGCCGAGTCTCAGTTTGGCTTCCTCATGGAGGCTCTCAAGTTCGGTGCGCCCCCGATGGGCGGTTTCGCTCTGGGCCTGGACCGCGTGTGCATGCTGCTCACCGGTTCCGACTCCATCCGCGACGTCATGGCGTTCCCCAAGACGGCCAGCGGCTCCGACCTCATGTCGGGCGCCCCGAGTGCCGTTAGCGGTGCCCAGCTCAAGGACGTCAGCCTGCGCCTGATGTAGGCAAGCGGCTACATATTGCTTGCAACGAGGGAAGGACGTGTGCCTTCCCTCGTTTTTTATACGCCGAGATTGTGAGGACATGGGGTGACCGGGCGTCGCGGAAAGTGCGTCCCGGAATCTGGGTCCAGAACGGGTCGCGCTTTCCCAAAGGGGGTCCTCTGGGAAAGCGCGACCCAGAATTCGGCAAAATAATGGGGCACAGTTTCCGGTTGAACTGTCTAACGGAAACTGTGCCCCAGAATGAGCGCTCAAAACGTGGCAGGCTTTCCGCAACAACTGTCTGGCGGAAAGCCTGCCTCAGTTTCTTATAGCGAGTCTCTCTGGATCAGCTGCATGTGCATCACGGAGGTGGTGGGCTCGGCACCCTTGATCATGTCGAGCGCAATGTTGGCGGCCATGTGGCCTTCTTCGCGCAGGGGCTGGCGGACGGTCGTGAGCGCGGGGACGCAGCGCGTCGCAACCTCGTGATCGTCGAAGCCGACGACAGAAACGTCCGCCGGAACGGATAGGCCTGCCTCGTTGAGTGCGGTGATGACGCCAGCCGCGATACGGTCCGATCCGCAGAGCACGCCATCGAAAGCAATCTCGCGCGCGAGGATCTGGTGCATGGCCTGATAGCCGTCTCCGTTGTTCCAGCCGGTATAGATAACGTTTGCGTCTGGGAGGTCTTCGCCCAAGACGGCACGGTAGCCGCGCAGGCGGTCGACAACAGCGGGGTTGTCTTGCGGTCCCAACACGGCGACGATATCTTTGCGCCCGCGTTCCTTCATGGCGAGTGCCGCAAAGCGTCCGCCCTCTTCGTCGTCAGAGTAGACCGTCGAGAACACATCGCGATAGGGGTGGCCCTCGAGCTGGCCGCACAACACGGTGGGTACGCCCAGCTCGCGCAGCACCTCGAGCAGCTCGCTGCCCTTGTAGGGGGAGACGTCGATCACGGCGTCGAACGAGCGGCGCTCAAAGTGCTCGCGTGCGCGGTTGCGCTCATGCGTAGAAGACGCCTGCAAGATAACGGGCAGATAGGACGACTCCGACAGTTCCTCGGTAATGCCGCTCAAAAACTCGCTATAGGTGGGGTCGCTGAAGAGTTCACTCAGGGGCTCGGTCACGAGCACGGCGATGATTTCCGTGCGCCCGACAGCGAGCGCTCGGCCACGAGCGTTGGGGACAAAATTGACTTTCTTGGCCGCCGCGCGGACGCGCTTTTTGGTTTCCTCGCTAATGCGGGGCGAATCGTTGAGAGCGCGCGATGCCGTGGAGCGCGACACGCCGGCAGCTGCGGCAACCTCGGCAAGCGTAGGTGCGGTGCGAACTGGTTGGGTCATGGCGTCTCCTGGAAAATGCGGTCGATGTTGTCACTGATGCGGGCTGGTGCGGATACAGCTTACTATAGTGCGCCTGAACAGCGTTCATGGTATCCGGTGACCGGTGTCGTTTTGCAACCAAGCCGCAATCGAATACGTCTCGTATGGGTGAGATATCAGCGGGCGTGGCGGTTGCCTACGAGCTTAAGAACGATGTCTTGCGCTGAGTTTCGATACTCAGGGTGACATAAGTGTCGCGGTTGTACAACCGGTTGCACCGTTAAACCGACCAAATCGACCGTTCAGCGGACAACCGGTTGCACAGTATTTTGCATCGCCCGTAAGATAAGGACAACCGGTTGCACAAGAATCACTACGATGACGAAGGAGCATCACCATGGACGCCATTAACGATTGGGAAAACCAAGCGCTCACCCACAGGAACCGCCTGGCACCCCATGCGTACTTCATGGGTTACGAGACCGCCGATCTCGCCGCTACGTACAGCCGCGAGCTGTCGCGCGGGTTTGTCCAGCTGTCCGGCTCGTGGCAGTTCCGCCTCTTTGAGGGGCCTGCTGCCGTCTCTAACGAGGAGCTTTCCACGTACGAGCCCGAGTGGGATCACGTGGAGGTTCCGCACCTGTGGCAGGTAGACGGCTATGGCAACCTTGCCTACACCGACGAGGGTTTCCCGTTCCCGGTGGATCAGCCGTTCGTTCCCTCCGACGACCCCACGGGCGTCTACCAGCGCATCGTCAACCTTCCCGCCGTGCCTGCCGGCGCTCGCGAGATCATTCGCTTTGACGGCATCGAGAGCTATGGTGAGCTGTACGTCAACGGTCAGTTTATCGGCATGACCAAGGGCTCGCGCCTGTCTGCCGAGTTCGACGTGACCGACGCGCTCGTCGAGGGCGACAACCTGTTTGCGGTCAAGGTCCTGCAGTACAGCGATGGCAGCTATATCGAGGATCAGGACATGTGGTGGGCCTCGGGCATCTTCCGCGATGTGTACCTTATGCAGCGTCCCGCCGCGCACCTGGTCGACTTTAGGTTCCGCACGCACCGCGAGGGCGATGCCGCTCTGATCACGCTCGATACGGTGGCCGAGGGCGCTTCCCGCGTCGTGTTTACGCTCAGCGATGGCGAGAACGTGGTCGCTACGGGCGAGTGCGTCGATGGCCATGCCGAGTGCAGCGTTGCCGATGCCCACTTCTGGAACCCCGAGGACCCCTTCCTCTATGACCTTACGTTTGAGGTCTACGACGGCGACGAGGTCAGCGAGTACGTTCCGCATCACCAGGGACTTGCCGAGGTGACGGTCGAGGGCAATCATATCTACCTCAACGGCACTTACTTTAAGATGCATGGCGTCAACCGCCACGATCACGACGATCACAAGGGTCGCGCCGTGGGCCTCGATCGCATGCGCCGCGACCTGGAGCTCATGAAGCGGCACAACATCAACGCGGTGCGCACCTCTCACTATGCCAATGACCCGCGCTTCTACGAGCTGTGTGATGAGTATGGCATCATGCTGGTCGCCGAGACCGATATGGAGAGCCACGGCTTCGAGAATATCGGCAACATCGCCCTGGTCACCGACGATCCGGCATGGGAGCCGGCCTACGTCGACCGCATTGAGCGCCTGGTGATGCAGGAGCGCAACCACGCCTGCATCATTATGTGGTCGATGGGCAACGAGAGCGGCTATGGCTGCAACATCCGCGCGATGTACGCCAAGGCTCACGAGCTCGATGATCGTCCGGTCCATTACGAGGAGGACCGCAACGCCGATACCGTCGACGTCATTTCCACGATGTACTCCCGTGTGTCGCAGATGAACGACTTTGGCGAGCATCCGTTCCCCAAGCCGCGCATCAACTGCGAGTACGGCCACTCCATGGGCAATGGCCCCGGAGGCCTGTCCGAGTACCAGGAGGTCTTTGATCGTTGGGATTGCATCCAGGGCCAGTTCATTTGGGAATGGTGCGACCACGGTTTGGCTGCTGTGACCGAGGACGGCGTTGCCTACGACATGTATGGCGGCGACAACGGCGACTACCCCAACAACAGCAACTTCTGCATCGATGGCATGGTGTTCCCCTGGCAGCAGCCGAGCCCGGGCCTTACCGAGTACGGCCAGGTCATCTGCCCGGTCCGCATGGCTTATGACGCCGAGGCAGGCGAGCTGACCGTCACCAACAAGCGTTGGTTCACCACCCTCGAGGATGTCTGCCTGTCGGCCGAGACCCTGGTAGACGGCGACGTGGTCTGCCGCAAGACGCTCATGCCCGGCGCGGTTGCCCCCGGCGAGTCCGTCCAGCTGCCGCTGGTGATTCGCGAGGCCGCAGTGGGCGAGACCCTGCTGACCGTGCGCGCCTACACCATGGCCGCTCACGCCTGGTGCGAGCCGATGTTCCAGCTGGGCGCAAGCCAGTTTGCCATCGCAAACCATCCGGCGCCGGCCATCGTGCCCCCCGCTCGTCCTGAGCTTACGGTTGAGGAGACCGAGCAGGAGATCCGCATCCACTCCCTCAACGGCGAGCTGACCTTCAGCAAAGTCAACGGTACCGTGAGCGAGTGGAAGGCATCCGGCCGCGACGTCATGGCCTCTGGTCCCCAGGTTGGTTTTTGGCATCCGCTCGTCGATAACCATGCCCAGGAGTATGACTCACTGTGGAAGGACAACTTCATCGATGTGATGCAGACGTCTACCCGCAAGGTTTCTTGGAAGCAGGATGGCAATGCGGTCGTCGTTACCGTGAGCCAGCGTATCGCTCCTCCCGTCCGCGCGTTCGGCATGCGCGTCGAGCTCGTCTACACCGTGCTTCCGAGCGGTCGCGTCGACCTCAAGGTTTCCGGCGAGCCCTACGGCGATTACTCGGATATCATCCCGCGCATCGGCATCTCCTTCGAGGTCCCCGGTTGCGATCGTGCCGTCGAGTGGTATGGCCACGGCCCGGGCGAGAACTATCCGGACTCGCTGCGCGCCAACCCGGTCGGTCATTACCGCACTACGGTCGACGACATGTTCACGCCCTACGTTATGCCTCAGGATTGCGCTAACCGCGAGGGCACCCGTTGGGTCGCCCTGCGCTCTAGCCACGGTGACGGTCTGGTCGTGACGCGTCCGAGCGACGCCGCTTCCAACCCGTTCTCGTTCTCGGCATGGCCCTATAGCTGCGAGGCCATCGATAACGCCAAGCACGTCTACGACCTTGTCAAGGGCGACACGGTTACGGTCAATATCAACGACCAGCTGCTCGGCCTTGGTTCGAACTCTTGGGGTTCCGAGGTGCTCGATTCCTACCGCACCCGTTTTGAGAGCTTCAGCTTTGAGGTGTCCCTGCGACCGCTGACGTCTGCCGATCTGGCTCAGGCGCTGGCACCCATTAAGGAGGCATAAGTCATGCATGTCTTTAACTCGCGCGTCGATTTCGACGCTCAGATGAAGTCCGTCAAGAAGTGGATGCGCACCGGTCAGGCGCTCGATGGCGTTGCCGACCTGCAGCACGACGTGGCTTACTCCATCGGCGACTCGTTGGTGTACTGGTGGGTCTATGCCCGCGAGGCCGCTACCGCCGATCTGGTCGGTCACCGTCGCTACCATGCCGTGCTCGCTCCGTTCGACGGCGACCTGACCGTCGAGGTGGCTTCCAAGGCGGATCTTACCTGCACGCGCACTTACAGCGATATCGACGATCGCGAGCGCTTTGAGGGGGCGGGGGAGACCGTGACGATTCCCGCCGGCGGCGTTGCCGTCGTCGAAGTTGACGAGGCCTACCGTGTCGTGGCCGATGTCGCGGATTCCCGCGTCGTGGTACTGCACGTGACGGTTGAAGGTTATTCCTTCCCCAACAAGTAGTATTCGTCCGTTTGGGCGTTTGCTTAGCGCCGTTAAGGGGGATGGCTTTGTTGACTCCCTTTTCCCCATTCCCCTTAGCAGGTGCGCCGTCCACGATTGCGCTTGCAGTCCGGACGGTTTTAGATGAGATATAACGGATGATTGGGAGGGCTTATGAGCTCTGAAAAACGAGGAACGATTGGTTCGTTCGCTCTGCTGGGCATGACGGTCGCCGCCGTGTTCGGTATCAAGAACATCATCAACAACAACGCGGCCATCGGCTTGGCAGCTGCGCCGTCGTTCTTCTTCGCCACGCTTTTGTACTTTGTCCCCTATACCCTGGTTACCGCCGAGTTCGTCGGCCTTAACAAGGACTCCGAGTCGGGCGTGTACGCCTGGGTCAAGACCTCGATGGGCGGCCGCTGGGCATTCCTGACGGCGTTTAGCTACTGGTTCGTTAACCTGTTCTACTTTGCGTCCGTCCTGCCTAACGTCATCATTTACGCGAGCTACGTGTTCTTTGGTGCCAATGCCGAGCTCTCGCAGCTGTGGATCACCATTATCGAGATCGTCGTCTTTGCTATCGCCACGTGGGTTTCGACCAAGGGCGCTAAGTGGATCGGCTCCATTTCCTCCTTCGGCTCGACCGCGGCTCTCGGCCTGACTGCCGTGTTCATCTTGCTGTCCCTGGCTGCTGCCTTTGGAGGCGTCGAGTTCGCTACGGCTCCTACCCCCGCTAACATGGCTCCCGACACGACCAACTTCGCAACTATGTGGGGCTTCTTCGGTACGCTTGCCTGGATCATCCAGGGCGTTGGCGGCGCTGAGTCTGTCGGCGTGTTCCTTAACGACCTTAAGGGTGGCGTCAAGGCCTTCGTGCGCACCGTCGTTATCGCCGGCCTGACCATCGGCCTTCTGTATGCAGGCGCTTCGCTGCTGGTCAACCTGTTCATTCCCGAGGGCGGCGTTGCCATCTCCACCGGTATCTTCGACGTATTCGGCGCTGTCTTTGCCCACTTTGGCATTCCCATGGAAGTGTCCACGCGCGTCATTGGCCTGATCCTTCTCGCTGCCACGCTGGGCTCCCTCATGATGTGGACCTCTGCTCCCATCAAGGTCTTCTTCACCGAGATCCCCAAGGGCGTCTTTGGTAGCAAGATCGTCGAGCTCAACGAGCACGGCATTCCTGCCCGCGCTGCCTGGCTGCAGTTTGCCATCGTCGTCCCCATCCTGATCATCCCGGCCCTGGGCTCCGGCAACCTAGACGACCTGCTCATGATCGTCACCAACATGACGGCTGCCACCGCTCTGCTCCCGCCGCTGCTGATCCTGCTTGCCTACTTTATGCTGCGCAAGAACTTCGACGCTGCTCCCCGTGGCTTCCGCATGGGTTCGCGTACCTTTGGCCTGGCCATTGCTGCATTCCTGCTTGTGGTCTTCTGCTTCGTGCTTATCTGCGGCACCATCCCGCTCGATCAGCCTCTGTGGCTGACACTGGTCTACAACGTTGGCGGTGTAGTTATCTTCCTGGGCCTTGCCGTGATGTGGTACAACCGCTACATCAACCGCCTGCGCGAGACCGATCCCGAGGCTGCCGAGAGCGAGCTTCGCCCCTCCGTCCTCGACATGATGGAGTAGCGGCTAGGATTAATCTGCGGCTGTGGAATAAATCGATTCCCTTTCCTAAGGAGGGGCCTTACGAGGCCCCTCCTTTTGTGTTTTGGGACATGGTTTTGGACCCCGTGGTCAAAAAATGCCAAATATGAGTACTGTTGCAAAAGAGGTGTCATATTTTTCGGCCCGTTCTGAGCGAAAATGGGCTCAAAATCAATTTATCTAACCCCCTTTAAAGGGCGTTTGACGGCTTTCAACCTCTTCGAATCGCTCAAAGTAGGCACTTTGCTCTCGATTTTGCTGCTACTAAATTGGTGACAGTACTCATATTTGCCACTTTTTGCCCACGAGGTGTTCAGAGGAGCTCTCGACAAGCATCTAACGCTACAATAACTACCACGTGGCTGGGTTTGCCGGCCGAATGTGCGATGCCGCGGGAGGGGACATGGTCGAGTTTACAAAGACGATTAAAGATCCGTTGGGACTGCATGCCCGCCCGGTTGCGCTGCTTTACGACATCATTGCCAAGCATCGTAGCAACGTATCGGTCAGTATCGGCGATCGCCATACCGACGGCCGCGATGTAATGGGGCTCATGGCTCTCTACGGCGAGTGCGGCGAGGACATCATCTTCCGCGTTTCGGGCGTAGACGAGGCTTCCTGCGTCACGTCGATCAGAAACCTCTCGCTCTAAGCATGACAGGGCGCGGCAAAGGACAGCTCTTTGCCGCGCCTTTTTGTTTCGTATAGGAAACTTTTTCGGAATCTAAATGGGGACCCTTTCCAAAAAGTTAACCACGTGCTAGTTTACTAAAGCGAACATAGATGTGGTTAACTTTTACCGCGTCGATGTTGAGGACGAACTGACGTTAGGAGCCACTCATGTCTTGCGGACCGCAGATGCCGGCAATGCCGCTTTCGATGGTAAAAGCGGGCGAAACCGTGCGCGTGTCTCGTGTAAAGGGCAATGAGGATATGAAGCACCACCTCAAGGACCTCGGCTTTGTCGAGGGCAGCGAAATTCACGTGGTGAGCTCGAGTGGCGCCAATATCATCGTCACGGTGCTGGGCGCACGCTTTGGTATCGATTCCAAGGTTGCCATGCACATCATGACCGTCAGTTAGTCCGCAGCATTTAAAAAACCGAAAGGGGGACAAGTAAATGAAGACGTTGGGTGACGTTAAGGTGGGCGAGAGCTCCACCATCGTCAAGCTTCACGGTGAGGGTGCGCTTCGCCGCCACCTTATGGACCTGGGGCTCATCAAGGGCACTTCGTTCAAGGTCGTAAAGGTTGCACCGCTCGGAGATCCGGTCGAGATCAACGTGCGTGGCTACGAGCTCTCCATCCGCAAGGAGGAGGCTGCCGTCGTCGAGGTCCAGTAAGGGCCGGCGGCACATATTTCTGCAGATAAAGTTAGGTTTTTCTAACTTAATGCAGCATCTTTGAAGCACATTATCCAGCCTGCGCGGAGAAAGCAGCGCGGGCACACAAGGAAGAAGGATTGAATGGCGGATTCTCAGATCCATGTCGCGCTGGCGGGTAACCCCAACTGCGGCAAGACCACGCTTTTCAACCTGATCACCGGCGCCAACGGCTACGTTGGCAACTGGCCCGGTGTCACGGTTGAGAAAAAGGAAGCCAAGCTCCTGAGCGACAAGAACGTTACCATCACGGACCTCCCCGGCATCTACTCGCTTTCCCCCTACAGCCCCGAGGAGCAGTGCTCGCGCGACTACCTCATGAGCGGCGAGCCCGATGTCGTCGTCCAGGTGGTCGATGCCACCAACCTCGAGCGCAACCTGTACCTGGCGCTTCAGGTTATCGAGACCGGCCTGCCCGTGGTCGTCGCCCTCAACATGGCCGACTTGGTCGAGAAGAACGGCGATAAGATCGACACGGACAAGCTCTCCAAGAAGCTCGGCTGCCCGGTCATGATGATCTCGGCTCTTAAGAACAAGGGCATCACGGAGCTGTTCGAGCAGGTCAAGAAGTCCGCTGCTTCCAAGGGCCAGGTGCCGGAGCACAAGTTCGATTCCTCCATCGAGGACGTTCTGGACCACATCGAGAACAACCTGCCGGCGAGCGTTCCCGCCAACAAGCGTCGCTACTACGCGGTCAAGCTGTTCGAGCGCGACGCGGACGCCTGCAAGCTCATCAACCTCACTAAGGAGAAGGCTGCTCGCGTGGAGGAGCTGGTCGCCCAGTGCGAGCAGGACTGCGACGACGATGCCGAGTCCATCATCACCGGTGAGCGCTATGGCGTCATCGCGCACATCATCGATGAGTGCCTCACCAAGGCTCCTGCCAAGATGAGCACTTCCGAGAAGATCGACCGTGTGGTTACCAACCGTATCCTGGGCCTGCCGATCTTTGTGGTCATCATGTTCTGCGTGTACTACATCGCCGTTTCCACCCTGGGCGGCACGGTGACCGACTTCACCAACGACCAGCTCTTCGGTACCGACGGTTGGTACGTGCTCGGTCAGGGCCGCGACGCCTATGACGCAGCTGTTGAGGCTGCGGGCGACAACGCCGACTCGGTCGACCCGGCGCAGTACGGCCCCTATGTCCCGGGTATCACCACCGTGGTGCACGACGCCCTTGTGGCGGGCGGCACCGAGGACGGTGGCCTGGTCGATTCGCTGGTCTGCGACGGCATCGTCGGCGGCCTGGGCGCCATCTTCGGCTTTGTGCCGCAGATGTTCCTGCTCTTTGTGATGTTGTCTTTCCTGGAGGACTGCGGCTACATGGCCCGCGTCGCCTTCATCATGGACCGCGTGTTCCGCCGCTTTGGCCTGTCCGGTAAGTCCTTTATCCCCATGCTCGTGTCCTCGGGCTGCGGCGTCCCCGGCGTCATGGCCACCAAGACCATCGAGAACGAGAAGGACCGCCGCATGACGGTCATGACCACCACGTTCATTCCCTGTGGCGCCAAGCTGCCGATCATCGCCCTGCTCATGGGCTCCATCATCGGCGATTCTTCCACCACCGCCGCATGGATCAGCCCGCTCTTCTACTTCCTGGGCGTCTTTGCCGTCATCGCCTCGGGCCTCATGCTCAAGAAGACCAAGCTCTTCGCCGGCCG
>USFU01000036.1 GCA_900554135.1 uncultured Collinsella sp.
GCCCAGCTTGCCCAGGGCATCCGTCGTGAGCGGGGCCTTATCCCAGGTGACGGCAGCAGTCTTCTTTGAGCCGTCGGACATGTTGAGGGTCACCTGGGCAGGCAGCGCGATGTCGTCGGCAGCCGTATTACGGGCAACCGAAAGCTGAACGCCAACGACGCTCTCAACAACCGGCTTCAGATTGATCGTAGCCTTGACATCAAAGTTGCCGACCACGGTCTTACCCGTGACGATAACACTCGTGCCGTCCTTCTTAATGGTGAGGGCCTCCTTGGGAGCGGTCCAATCGATCTTCGAATCGACCTCGGAGCCGTCCTTCATGGCGACCTTAACGGTCTTGGGCAGCGCTGCCACAACCGCATCGGGCTTCGCGCCGTCGTCGACCGTCACGGCGTCAACGGTGCCAGCCAGGCGATCGGGAATCTCGTGCAGCGGCTTGACGACCTTGATCGTGCACTCCGCCTTCTGATCCGTTCCGGCAACCATGCCCTTGACCGTGACCTCGCCCTCCTTGGCAAAGTCCTTGTCGGCAAGGTCCTTGGTGTCCCACTTCACGTCGACCGCGAGATCAGAGCCATCGGAGTAAATCGCAGTGACCTTCGCAGGCAGCTTGCCCAGAGCATCCGCTGCCTTCGTGTCGCGCTCGACCTCAATGTCATCAGCGGCGTCAAGGCTCACGATATGCGCGGTTACCTTGACCTTCACCTTTACGGTCATGCCGTTGTCCGTCAGGCCCGTGACCGTGAACTCGTTGCCGGCGTGGCCCAGGCTATCGACCTGAGACCACTTAACGGGCGTCTCGTTCTTAGTCTTGCCGTCCTTCATGACCACCGTCACCGTGAACGGCAGCATGTCCATCAGGTCCGCGACCTTGGCATTGTCCGCAATCTGAATGTCGGCAATCGGCTCAACGTGGTCGGGCGTCTCGGCATCCTGGTCCACCACAGTCACGTTGCAGGTCACCTTGGCGCCATTAAGCTTAACCGTGCCGGTAATCTTCACGGTACCGGTTTCGACGAGCAGCTTGTCCGTAACGTTGGAGAGGTCCCACGTGTCAATGTCGAGCAGATCGGTTGAGCCGTCGGAATAGGTCGCCACAACCTGCTTGGGCATCTGCTGGTACAGGTCCTGCTTGGACGTACCCTTGGCCACGCTAAACGACTTAGCCTCGAGCTTGGTAATGGTCCGCGGCGCCTCGGATATGTTGACGTACACGATGGCGTTGACATTGTCGATGCCCTTGAGCTTGCCGACGAGCTTGTAGGTGCCAGTCTTGGCAAGCGGCTTATTGATGTCGAGGCCGTCGGTGTCGGTCCACTCCTCGATTTCGGTGCCACCGTATTGGCTATGCGCCGTAAAGGTGCCGTCGGAGTAATTAATATTCACGCACTCGGGCAGCTCCAGCATTGATCCGACCGTGGTGTTGACTACAACGGCCTCAGGCTGCAACGCAACCTTCTTCGCCTTCTTGTCGGCAACCGTCACCTTAGCAGTAACGTTGCCGTTCTCATCCACGCCGACCTTTTGGCCGTCATCGTCAAGCAGCGCCATAACAGCAGCGGCATCAAAGCCGACCACGTGGCCCGTCGCATAGAACGTACCAGGCTGCTCGTACTTCTCGGGCGCAATCGGGTCCCAATCAATAGCCGCTGTCGAAACGGAGCCGTCGCTCATCTCGACCGCCATCTTGGACGGCATGGTCGGAGCGGTACCGGCCTTGGTGGTCACTGTGGTCTCGCCGTTATCGATTGCCTTCTTAACGCCTTGGATAACGATCTTGGTCTGAACAGTGAGGCCGGTGTTGCTGCCGACGACGTATCCGTTGAGGTCGCTTGTAAACAGCGCGCCAGACACTGTCGTGACCTGACCCGGCTCTCCGGTATAAACCGAGGGGCGAATGTCACCCCACTCAACGTGGGCATTGTGCGTTTTGCCATCACTCGTGGCAACCGAAACATTCCACGGCAGCTCGGGAACGACGCCATTGGCCGTGGTAATGCGCTCAGGAACGGCAATAGAGGTAACAGAGCAGACGTCTACAGTGATTGTCGCCTCGGCACCACCTTGGAGCTTGCCCTTCACCTTAAACGAACCGTCCTTGGCATAAGCGTCTTCGGCAACGCGGTCCCATGTGACCTTTTCGCGCTGGGGCTCAGAAGACACATCGTTGTCGTATCGAACCTCAAGGTATTCCGGCAGCATCGGCTTGGTGCCGGGAACGGTCCATATGGTTCCGCTCTGCACCGAGGTCGCCTTGCTCGCAATCTTAACGGTGGCAGTAATCGGAACGTCGACCGTCTGCATGCCGTTCTCCGTGCCAAAGCTAATTGTTGCAGTGCCGCGGACCACGCCGCCCTGGGTCCAATCGAAGCCCTTCGTGTTCCACTTGGCCTCGGCGTATTTGTTCGAATACCCCGGTTGATCAGTCGCATCGGGGCTTACAAGTTCGACATGGCTGGGAAGCATGGCGGTGCCGTCGCTGCCCTTGAGCACCGTAATGGTTTGCGGCTGAGCCTCCCAGTTTTTAGTCACGATGACATGGACCTTCACGGGGATATTCGTTCCGACGACCGTTCCAGTTATCGTGCAGTCCTTCTGGGGGCACCTATCGTAGGCATCCCAGTTGACGCCGAGACTGTCAAAAGTCGTTCCGTCCTGCAATGCGCCAGAAACAGTGAGATAGTCCAGATTGACTTCCTCACCGGGGTAGATGACACGCCAGTCCTCGTACGAGCGTCCAAGCGTCACGCCGTTATCGCTGTAGTTGTTGACACCCTTGACCTCGCCGCACACCGCAGTCGCATGGATCTTTGCCAGCGAGCCGGAGACCGTACCGGTAATTTCGTACTCGCCCGGTTTGCCGTCCAGCAGCTCTTGAGGAAACTCATCCCAGCTATAAGGCTGTCCCGAGGAATACCTGGGGTAGAAGGAGCTGCCGTCAGACAAATACAGATCGGACAGATAGCGCGGAGCCAAGAGCCCGACGCCGGGAACATAAGCGATCTTACCAATGTTGCTGTCCTTGAGATCGCAGACGTTGACCGTCGCCGTGACCGGAATGTTGGAACCAGTGAAGTATCCGTTGACAGTAATCTGGCCAAGGTTCTTTAGGGCGTCCTGACTAATTGTCGACCATTGTACGGGGAAACTGCCTCGCGAACCATTCCACATCGTAGCCTCGATTGAACCCGGCATATTGGGCTGGCAACCGATAAGCGTGCTTGTCGATGTCGAAGAAGGCATCTGAAGGGCGCGGACGGAGATGGTCGCCGTGGCTCGGTTGCTGTCACCCAGTTCCACCTGACTAGACGACGAAGATGAGGTATTGGCCCAATATGACAGTGAACCAGATACCGTAAAGGTACCCTCGCGGGCAACCTGGGAATCCAGAATGGTATCCCAGTTAACGGAGCAAGGCTGCTTGGTGCCGTCGGTAAACGTAACCATGACAATGCCGGGAAGGCCGCTCTCCGCAGTCGGACGAACGTTGACGGGCGTATTCACCGGAGCAATTTTCTCGATGGATGCGACCTCTTTAACTAAGACCTTTGCACTTACCTTAAGGCCGTTAACGTGAGACGCATCGGCGTTGTCCCAGTCAACCTGGTAGCTTCGATAATACGAGCCTGTGCCTGTCTGGGTCATCAGGAAATTAGCATAGTTGCTAAGCGGCGTGGTGTCTCCCGTAACGCGCTCGTACGTCACCGAATTAAGGTCCAATACATCCTTGGCATCTTTTACCGTCACCGTGCAGGTAACATCTCGGTTGTCGAAACCGTTGAGCTTGCCATTGACCACAAACGTGCCGGGCTTTGAGTACTGGGAGCTTTCCACGTTGTCCCATGTAATAGGAATTGACTCAACGACACCGTTCTCGAAGGTAACCTGAGCAGAATACGGCAGGCCCGGCCATTCGCCGGCAATCGTAGTGCACGTAAACTCGGTCTCAACGCTTTTGACCGCACGAACATTCACGGTGCAATGCACGAGCATGGAGGGACAGTCCTTTATATGGCCCTCAACAATAAACGTGCCCGCTTTCTGGTACTGGTCCTCGGAAATGTTATTCCACACAACCGGGCACATCCGGGACTCACCGTTGGAGTAGTAAACGGACACGTTCGAAGCCAGTGTGGGCGCAAAACCCGCTGCGGTCCAAGTGGACCACTGAGTGCCGCCCGTGGTGCGGGGAGCGTAGACTTTGAGAACACCGGTCACATCGAACGGCTCAGCGAGCGAGTACCATTGACCGTTAGCGGACGCACCGAAAATCTGGCCCGTGATGGCGATTTCGGACTCTTCATTTGCAGAGGCAATGGTGGCCTTTGACTTTTCATCTCACTGCACATAGGCAGAGCCCTCGGTGCCGTCAGACAGTTTAACCTTCAATGCAGGGGTCGGCACAAAGTCGCCGTTATCGAAGCCGACGTACTTCTCGATAATGGGGTTGGATTCGATTGAGACAACCGTGATGCCACTTTCGCTGGACGGCACGGCGGCGCTTGCAGCGTTAACCGCGGCCGGATCCGCTGCGGCGGCCTCGATAACCACGCGCTGCTTGACCGTCTGGGTAGCGCCATCGACGGTGCCCTCAAACTCATACGAGCCGGCAGGCAGCTGCGCCAAGGTTGCCGGAGCATCGGCGCCGTTCAACTTCCAGGTGACGTTTTCCTGCTTAGTGGTGCCGCTCTCGTGGGTCGCCGCCACGGTTTGAGGTAGCGTTGCGTCGGAGCCCTCGGCAACATGCAGTTCGGTTTGCTCGGCAAGCGAGGCGATCTTGTCGACCGTCTGATCTTCCGAGGTTGTCTGGCCGGTGTCCGCGGATGTGGCGGCAGCTCCCGTCGCATCGCTTTGCTCGGCGACGACCTGGGTGGTATCGCCCTGCATCATCTCGGCAAACGCCTGCGGCGGCACCGAGCCGACCGTCATGGTAAGGGCCAGGCCCGCGGTGATCGCCGCGTTGACATGCCTTCTGTTCATAGTTCCTCCCGACTAGCTCAACGGATCACAGCACTGATCCGGATTGCAAGTTAGGCTGAGCGTACCCCTCTCCAGCGTGGCAACGCAATATGAGATAGGTCAAGCGGCATAAATGATTTCGCAAGCGGGAGAAATAAGGAGACGTATTTATATGGCAAAGGGACAGTCCCTTTGCCATATCCTGCCAACGCTTCGCCACGAAAGCAGGCTATCTACTACGTTTAACCCGCATGGGTCGACCATGCGGGTCTTTTTTGAAAATTGGCAAGCCTTCTACCTGCGGTTTTAATTTTGCGATTCTCGGTGTGGTCAGTGGTATTCGCTAAAACGTAGTAGATAGGCCCATTTCGTGGCGAGCAGGCCATATTTACTACCCGGCAAATGGAGCTAACGGAGCAAGCCTGCTACTTCGCCGGCTAGGGTGATGGTGCCGGCTGCTACGAAGGGCTCTCCGGCGGCATCGAGGGCTGCGAGGGCCTCGGAAACGCTGGGGTACACGCCCGCAAGCTTATCGGCGTCCACCAGGGCAGCGAGCTCCTCCGCCGGTAGGGCGCGGTCGGAATCGGTCTGCGTCACAACCACGCGCGGGAAGGCAGGAATCAGCACATCGACGATACCCGCCACGTCCTTGTCGGCCAGCGCGGCGCACAGCAGCGTGGGGCGATTCTCCACGCACGGGTCGATCTCGTCCAGTGCGCTCACAAAGTTCTCGCAGCTCTGAGGGTTATGGCAGGCATCAATCAGCTTGAGCGGATTGGTTCCCAGCACATCAAAACGGCCCGGCGTGGGGCAACCCATAAGCGAATCGTCGAGCGCATCGTGGTCAAGCTCGCGACCAAGATAGCCCTCACACAGCATAATCGCGCACGCGGCATTCTGCGGCTGATACGACGGCTTGACCATACTCGACGTATAGATCGCGCGCGGCGTGGTGCAGCTAAACTCAACCGTATCGCCCACATGCGCCGGCACCTTAGTCGTGGCGTGGCTCACCACGAGCGGCACAACGCCGCACTCGCGGCAACGGGCATCCATCACGCGCTGAACGCTCGCCTCGTGCGTGCCCTCGCCCAAAACAACCAAGCGCCCGGGTTTGATAACCGCGGCCTTCTCGCCCGCAATGGCCTCGAGCGTGTCGCCCAGGATGCGCGTGTGGTCGAGCCCGATGCCGGTGATGGCAACGGCGACGGGATCAGTCGCACTCGTGGCGTCCCAACGGCCGCCCATGCCAACCTCGAGCACAGCAACATCCACTGCAGCCTCGGCAAACACCACCAGTGCGGCAGCCGTCAGCAGATCAAACGGTGTAATGGTGTACGCGCGCTCCCCCGCCGCCACACGACGGGCATTCACGCGATGCCCCGCCTCAACAGCAGCAGAAACGCCACGGGAAAACGCCCCATCGCTCACGACACGCCCATCGACCTCCATGCGCTCGGGATAGCGCACAAGCTGCGGCGACGTATACAGCGCGGTCTTTAACCCCTCACCACGAAGGATGGCAGCCGAAAAACGCGTGGTCGAAGTCTTGCCGTTGGTACCGGCAACCTGAATGCAATCGAAATACTCGTCCGGACGTCCCAGCTCATCGAGCATGTCGACAACCGTCTCAAGCAGAGGCCCAGCATCCCCAGAAATCCGCCCCGTATCAGCAGCAAGTCCCACAGCCTCACCAAACGAAAGCAATTCAAACGAGAACGGCACAGAATACGACCCAGAACGCTTAGGCATAAACCAAAGTCCCCTCAACATAAAAAGAGGCCCGCAATAAACAACGAGCCCCTCCCATTCAAAATATCAGCCAAACACCGTTGCAGCGGAATCAAGGCCACAACCCAGTGGCCCTAACACGCCAGATGCAAACAACCACGTAACCGCACTAGGAGCGGTCCGACGCTTTGCTCGATACTAGTTCCGCACGCAAAGGACAGCACTAAATGTGCTGTCCGTCTTGCGCAGGACTGTCCGCAGCGGAGAGCAAAGCATCGGGACGCGCCCCTCAGTAAGCCCTACGAGAAGTCAGCAACCTGAGCAGTCAGCGCCGCCAGGATCTCCTTGAGCTCAGTTGCACGGTCCCTCTTCTTCTGGACCACCGCGGGCGCGGCCTTGGCCACAAAGCCCTCGTTGGCCAGCGTCTTCTCGCAGCCGGCGAGCTCCTTCTGGGCCGCGGCGATCTCCTTCTCCAGACGTGCCTTCTCAGCCGAAAGGTCAACCTTGCCCTCGAGCACCACAAAGACCTCGACGCCGCTGTCGACGACAGCGATGCTCGCGGCCGGCTTCTCAACGTCGGTACCCATGACCAGCGAAGCCGTGTTGGCCAGCGGCTCAATGGTCGAACGCAGGCTCTCGAGCTTCTCGATATCCTCGGCGCCGGCGCGCACGACCACGTCGAGCTCGGCCTTGGGGCTCAAGCGATAACGCGAACGCGTGGCACGGGCGGCGGAAACGACGGTGCGGCACAGCTCAAACGCGCGCTCGGCGGGCTCGTCGACGTACTTGGCGTAGTCGGCGGGCTCCGGCCACTTGGCGATCATGAGCGCCTCGGCGCGGTCCACGTTGCCCTCGGCGTCCAGGTCGAGCACGCTCGCCGGCATGTTGTCCCAGATCTCCTCAGTCACAAACGGCATGAGCGGGTGCATCAGGCGAATGGAGGTATCGAGCACAAAGATCAGGTTGCGCTGAGCCTGCAGGCGGCCCTCGCCCTTCAGGCGGGCCTTGGTGACCTCGACGTACCAGTCGCAGACCTCGTTCCAGAAGAACTGCTGCACGCCGCGGGCCATGTCGCCAAAGGTGTAGTTCTCGATGCCCTCGGTGACCATCTTCACGGCCTTGGCCAGGCGGCTGAACATCCAGGCGTCGGCCGGCGTCTCGACGACGGGCTCGCCGGGCGTGTAGCCCTCCATGTTCATGAGCAGGAAGCGGCTGGCGTTCCAGATCTTGGTCACAAACGACTTGGCCTGGTCGGTACGCGGGCTGTCGATGAGCTTCTTGGTCTTCTTGTCGATGTTCGCGTCGAACTTGACGTCCTGGTTGTTGGTGCACAGCGTAAGCAGGTTGAAGCGCATGGCGTCGGCGCCGTACATGCCAATGAGGTCCATGGGGTCAACGCCGTTGCCCTTGGACTTGGACATGCGGCTGCCGTCCTTGGCCAGAATCGTCGGATAGATGACGACATCCTTAAACGGCACCTCGTCCAGGAAGTACAGCGAGCTCATGACCATACGGGCGACCCACAGCGCGATGATGTCGCGCGCGGTGACCAGCGCCGTCGTGGGGTGATGCCCCTCGAGCAGCTCCGGCTTTTGCGGCCAGCCCTGCGTGGCAAAGGTCCACAGCTGCGAGCTGAACCAGGTGTCCAGCACGTTCTCGTCCTGGTGCACGTGATGGCCGCCGCACT
This sequence comes from uncultured Collinsella sp., assembly GCA_900554135.1. The sequence goes on from USFU01000036.1 coordinate 8,378, forward strand.
TGGGGCACACGTCGGTATCCTCGGTAAGGGCGTCCTCCCAGCCACAGTCCTCGCAGTAGAACACGGGAATGCGGTGGCCCCACCACAGCTGGCGGCTGATGCACCAGTCCTTGAGGTTCTCCATCCAAGTGGTGTAGGTCTGCGTCCAACGCGCGGGATGGAAGGTGGCCTTGCCGGAGTTGACGGCGTCGAGCGCCGGCCCCTTGAGCTTGTCGACAGCGACGAACCACTGCTCGGACAGCCACGGCTCCAGCGCGGAGTCGCAGCGGTAGCAGTGCATAACGGAGTGATCGAGGTCGTCGACGTGATCGAGCAGGTCGTGCTCCTCAAACCACTTGATGACGGCCTCGCGGCACTCCTCGCGGGTCATACCGGTGAACTCGCCGTAGCCCTCGACGACCACCGCGTGCTCGTCGAAAATGTTGATCTGCGGCAGGTCGTGAGCCTGACCCATGGCGTAGTCGTTGGGGTCGTGTGCCGGGGTGACCTTAACAAAGCCGGAACCAAAGTTGGCGTCGACATGCCAATCCTCAAAGATGGGGATCTCGCGGTCGACGATGGGGAGCTTAACGGTCTTACCCACAAAGGCGGCCTTCTCGGGATCCTTCGGGGAGACGGCGACGCCCGTGTCGCCGAGCATGGTCTCGGGGCGCGTGGTGGCGACGACGATGTAGTCCTGGCCGTTGACCGGCTCGGTCAGCGGGTAGCGCAGGTGCCACAGATGGCCCTTCTCGTCCTTGTACTCGGCCTCGTCGTCCGAGATGGCGGTGGTGCAGTTGGGGCACCAGTTGACGATGCGCTTGCCGCGGTAGATCAGGCCGTCGTGGTACCAATCGCAAAAGACCTTGCGCACGGCCTGGGCGTAGTCCTCGTCCATGGTGAAGCGCTCGTTATCGAAGTCAACGGAGCAGCCCATGCGCTTGATCTGCTCGACGATGATGCCGCCGTACTCGTGGGTCCAATCCCAGCAGGCATCGACAAACTTGTCGCGGCCAATCTCCAGGCGGCTAATGCCCTCCTCTTTAAGCTTCTTGTCGACCTTGGTCTGCGTGGCGATACCGGCGTGGTCGGTGCCCAGCACCCAGCGCGTGGACTTGCCGCGCATGCGGGCCATACGGACGATGGCATCCTGGATGGAGTCGTCGGTGGCGTGGCCCATGTGGAGCTTGCCGGTCACGTTGGGAGGCGGAATGGTGACGGTGCAGTCGCCCACGCCCTCACGGCGCTTATAGTAGCCACCGTCGAGCCACTTCTGCAGGATCGCCGGCTCGTTAGTCGACGGATCGTAGTTCTTGGGCATCTCTTCCATATATCTCTCCCTTGCCCGTCGGCGTGTCCGCCTGCTTGGTTTTCGCTCGGTCAGGTCCTGGCTCGCACGAAGAGCACATTTAGTGCTCTTCGGCTCGTGCGGAATCTACGAAAACCTTGCGCCTGGCCTTCGGCGGCGCGGCCTGCGGTGACTTTGGGGCAGCCCGGTTTCCCGTTGGCCGGCGCCCCCACTCATAAGCCTCAAGTCGGTGGGCTGATATGTTGCGTCCCTGATGGCTACAAGGTTGAAAGGAAGGTGGACAGGCGGCGGAGGCCTTCGTCTAGGTCTTTGTCGGAGACGCAGTAGCTTAGGCGGATATGACCTTCGGTGCCGAAACAGTCGCCCGGGACTAGGGCTACGCCTGCTTCTTTGATGGCTTTGATGCAGAAATCTTCGCTGGTTAGGCTGAACTTTTTGATGCTCGGGAAAGTGTAGAAGGCTCCTGCGGGCTCTACTACGTCGAGGCCCATGTTGTTGAGGGCTGTAAGAACTCGTTTGCGGCGGGCTCGGTAGACTTCGAGCATGGGGGTTGGGTCGACGGTGAGGGCTCGGGCTGCGGCGTCCATTTCGAAGGAGACGGCACTCGATACTAGGTATTGGTGAGCCTTGGCGATCTCGGCGATGACGGGTGCCACTGCTGCGAGCCAACCCAGGCGCCAGCCGGTCATAGCCCATGGCTTGGAGAAGCTCTCGATGACTACTGTCTGCTCGTGCAGCTCCGGGTGACGCTGGGCAAAGCGCTCGTAGCCATCCACATAGACCAGACGGTTGTATACGTCGTCGCAGACTACGTAGATGCCCGCCTGTTCTGCCACGTGCGCCACGGCGTCGAGCGATGCCGTGTTGAGGATGCAGCCCGTGGGGTTATTGGGCGAACAGATGACGATAGCCTTGGTCGCCGGGGTCACACAGGCGCGAAGCGCGTCCTCGTCAATCTGAAATTGCGCAGGCTCCGTATCCAAAAAGACTGCTTTGGCGTGGTTGGCCATGACGATGCTCTCGTACAGGCCAAAGGCCGGCGTGGGGATGATGACCTCATCGCCGGGGTTGAGCATAGCCATGAATGTTGCCGACAGGGCCTCGGTCGCGCCGTCGGTCAGGATGACCTCGTCGGCCGAAAACGTAAGGCCCGCGTCCCCCATGTAGGCAGATAACGCCTCACGCAGGGCGGGGCGACCGTTGTTGGGCGGATAGTGCGTGTCACCGCGGTCCAGCGCGGCGGTCACCTCGGCACTAATCACATCGGGCGTGGGAAAATCGGGCTCGCCAAGCGCAAGCGCGATACACCCCGAGTGCTGGGCGGCGAGCGCGTTGATCCGGCGGATACCGGAGGGCCTGAGCGTGGCAAGCGAGGTATTCATGGGCAGTCGCATGGCGTTCCTTTCGTAAGGGTTGCACTAGGATAGCGCGGCGGGGCGCCGCCAGACGGTGTAACCTAAACGGAAACGAGCCGGAAAGGAGATGGCATGGAGACAATCACGCGTGGCGACGTACCAAAAACACTGCACACCATTGCGTATATCAGTATTCCCAATAGCGCCGATCTTGGTTTTTTGCTCTGGGACCTGCAGGATGCCATCGCCGCCTATGCCCGGTTTTCCGGCACCGTACTCCCCCGCCCGGTCGACTTGAAGGCAAATGACGCCGGCAGCGTTGCCGGTACCGCCGATGGCATTGTGTTCGCCGTTGAAGATGCACCCAATGATGAAGCGATGGCGCCCATTGAGCAGGTGCTCGACCGCTTTGGCGGCGCAGGGACGCGTGCCTATGTTGTTGTCCAGACCGACGTCGGCGGCCTCGAGCGAGCACACGGGCTCGTCGTGCGTCTGCGAGTGGCGTGCGACCTTCGTGGGCTGTCATGGTGCGGCGGCGTTGTCGTCTGTACCGGCAGCGGCTTCGCGGCGCTTCGCCACTCACCGCGCATGGGACTCTTGCGGCGACCGTTTTCGGAAGCAATGGACAAGCTCGTAGGCGCCATTCGTATGGGCTGTTCGGTTGAGCATGCGCAGCGACTTGGTGGTGGTAATGCCGAGGACGTCGACGCCGACGGCATGGTTTGCGCCGAGCCAGCCGTGCCCGCGCCGATCTGGCGAGGCGTTCTGAAACACCTCGGCGCCCGCACTCAATCAATAATCTAAATTAATAAGCTGCCCAGTCAACGGCTTCACTCCAACGCTCGACAAGCCGCTCCAAACGCCACGCCGCGTTGGCAGGACTCGTCGACGGCAGCACGATGGCGGGTAGCCCCGTCCGCTCTTGTAGATAGCGTTTGTAGAGCCGCCCGGCCGCGCCGCCGTTGCAAATAACGACCTCAATCGGCGTGACATCGGTAATGCGCTCGATATGTGCCGGCACAACGTTGCGAATGCTCGCGTCACTTGAGCCCTTGATGTCACAGCTCTCGATCACGTCCCACAGGGCCACACCGCCGTTGAGCAACATAGCCCGCTTGGCGGCAATCGAGGCATCGAGCGTCGCGGGCTCACCGCTTGCCAAAGGATCGCCCTCGTTGGGTGGCACGAGCACACCGAGGCACGCGGCCATCACGCGCCAAAAGCGATTCTGGGGATTGCCGTAATAGAAGGCATTGGTACGCGAAAGCACTGAGGGAAACGACCCCAACACCAAGATGCGCGAGTGCCGGTCAAACACGGGCTCGAACCCGTGCTCAATATGTTGATAGCCCTCGTCAGACGTTGCCATGACCTAGGCCCTCGACAGATAGCGCACCTCGTAGGGCGCAAGCTCAAGAGTACCCGTCAGCTCAACCGTGGGCGCGCCGTCGGCAAGCAGATCAACAAAGGACCCGTTGAGCTCGCCAGCGCCAAAGGCGTAAGGCTCGTCCACGGCATTCACCGCCACGAGTACCGTCGCGCCGTCGCAGGCGCGCTCGAACAGCAGCTGCTTGTTCTGGATCACCACGTTGCGATAGGCACCGTAGTTGAGGGCACGGGCCGCTGCGTCGTTTGCCGAGCGCAG
>USFU01000037.1 GCA_900554135.1 uncultured Collinsella sp.
ACCAGGGCGTGAATATCGCCCAGGCCGGTTACGGAATCGGTCGTATCTGCCAAGCTTCGGTTGATGATAATGCCCACGTACATGTTAGGCTCGGTATCGGTGCCGTCCAAGCGGTAGCCCGTGCAGTCGCAAAGCGCGTATGCCCCGGTGGCATCCATTACGCGATACTGCATGTAGTGGAAGTGCCATGTGCCGTGTATCACCATGTCGAGCTCGGCGCGTACGTTGTCGCGGTCCTCGGGATGAACGCGGGCAAGCCACATATCGACCGAGTTAAAAGGGTGCTGGGAAGGCAGGTCAAAATCGCGCACGGCGTTGACCGACCATTGCGATTCGTCCGTATCGAGATTGAGGATAAACGGATAGCGCGTCTCGGAGCTCATGGAGATCGCTTGGAATACGCGGTCGTTGCAAGGAAGTTGATCGACGATTGGGCGTTGCGGCGCGTCATTGTCTTTCGGTTGCTGCACACGATGCATAAGCTTATAGCGATACATCTTGCGATCGGCATCCATCGTCATCTGGCGACGCGTGTCGCCGGCAAGTGGATCGACGCGCGAGCAGCCAAAGCTAAAGCTGCCGATCATGGGCGCCTTGCCGCCTGAGCTCGCTTCGATCAGCCCGGCACGTACCTGCTCCAAGCGCTGCTCGAGTTCAGTCTCGTTTGCAGAGAGCGAGATAAGCACAAACTCGTCTCCACCGATACGGAACAGCATCTCATCGTGCTCCATGGTTTCGGAGAGCGTGCGGCAGATGCTCAGAATATAGCGATTGCCTTCGGCGTGGCCAAACCTATCATTGCAATGTTTGAGATGGTCGATGTCAATATAGGCGCAGGTGAAGGGGTCGCCTTTGCGCCAGAGTTGCTCGACGTGACGGTCGAGTCCGTTGCGGTTGCCCAAGTTGGTGAGCGGATCGATATAGGCGTTGCGCTCAAGCAGCTGGCGCTCTTGTTGCAGGATAGCATGCGTCTTTTGCAGTTGCTCACCAACGGCGCGTAGCTCAGCAGGCAGCGCAGCAACATCGAGTTCGGCGGTCGAGATGCCATTCGCAAGTCGCTGAAGATAGGCAATAATCAATTGCTCACCCAGGCGATATGACTCGTTCATGATGGATAACCTCCTTGGGCGGAACAATGGTTTGTATCATATCCCCAATTCGGTTTGAATTGGGGATATAAGTCAGCTAATGGAGGCAAATTCCCCCTTCGGCGGTGGCGTTTTGCGCGCGAGCGTATCAGTCGTTATTGCCACCATCGAGCAATGCCTCAAAATCCTTCGCCGGCATGGGGCGGTAGTAGAGGAAGCCCTGAGCGTAGCGGGCGCCCATTTGTCGTAGCATGTTCGCCTGCTCATTTGTCTCGACGCCTTCGACCTCGACGGGCAGATGGAGCGACTGCGCCATTTCGAGCATCGATGAAATGATTTGCGTGCTGCGGCCTTGATCGCGATCGGTGGGTACAAAGGCGCGGTCGAGCTTGATGACGTCGACGTTGACGTTCTTGAGCATCGCGAGCGTGGACTGACCGGTGCCAAAATCGTCCATATAGGTCGAGAAGCCGCGGGTGTGCAGGTCGGCCGTCAGTTTGTCCACGGCCTCGGACTCCCCCGTATAAGCCGTCTCAGTGATCTCGATACGCATGAGCTCGGGCGGTAGGTTGTATTGGGCGGCAAGCGCCCCCATATGTTCGGCAACGTCGCAGGCAAGGATATCCACGCGCGACACATTAAGCGAAACCGGAACCACACGAAGCCCTCGATCGATGCGCTCGCGCAGCCACGAGGCGACACCCTGCCAAATGTACTTGTCGAGCGTCACCACAAAGCCGCTTTCCTCGAGTGCGGGGATAAACGTTGCGGGCGAAATGAGAGAGCCGTCCTTGTCAATCCAGCGGGTGAGTGCTTCGGCGCCAATAATCTCACCGGTTTCCATGTCGACCTGGGGCTGCAGGCAGTACGTGATGCGGCCGTTTGAGAGCGCATACTGGAACTCGGTTAGCGTGTGGTGGAACGCAACCTCATGCTCATATTCCTCGGGGCGGAAAACGGCAATGCGCTCCTTAAAGTCGTTTTTGGCGCGTCGATTGGTAAACATGGCCTTGGCCTGCGCGTCGATAGTGATTTCCTCATTGGAGTCGATGGGGTAAACGCCCATGGACGGCCAAAAACCTACGCCATCATCATGTCTGGCTACGGCCTCGCGAACGCGGTTGTAGATTTGATGGACGGTGATGTGCTTAAAAGGGATGAGTACGCAAAAGTCATCTTGGCCCCAGTACCCTGCGACGCCCATATCGGCATTCTCGATGTCCTTGAGGACCGTGCCCACATCGGCGAGTACGCGGTCGCCCTCGGCCTGGCCGTGCCATTCATTAAACAGGCGCATGTGGCCCATGTCGACCGTGGCGATGCACCAGGTGCCGTCGCGCCTTGCCTCGAGAAATGCGTTGGCGCGCCGCATAAACTCGCTGGGTCGATAGAGGCCCGTGAGCATATCGATGCGTTCGGCGATTGCGCTTTTGCGTTCGACCTCGGGTATAGGGAGGCTGTCGTTGGGGACAAGCCCGCCAGCTGTGCGAAGGCGACGATCGAGTTCGCCCAAAACAGTCGATGCTTGGGAGTCCAGGCGTTCGTAAAAGGTTGGGACGACAAGACAGACGGGAGCAATGGTGTCGCCTGCGATTTGCACAGGAGCGAAAACGGCCTCTTTAAGGTGGCGGGTCAGTTGCTCGAATGCCTCGTGGTCCAAATCGTTGCTGAGCACGACAAACTGGACGCTTCGTGAACGGTAGACCCGGCTCCTGCCGCGGGTGATCGACAGCATGCGGCCCGCGTATTCGGCAAGCATGTTGTCGACAGCCTCGGCCCCGTAGAGCTCGTTGAGCTTTGTCGTGCCACGAACGCGCACCGCTATAAGCCCTGTCTTGCAACGGTCGAGGCGGCAGGTATCGATGGCATTGACCAGCATGCGCTGCGTTCCGAGGCCTGTGGCGGCGTCGACGGTTTCGGCAAGTGAGTGGTTGACGAGCTCGCCGACATAGAGCGAGGGGACATTTCCGTCGCCGTCGATACGAAACCCGCGAGCACGGCAAAGGACGTAGTCGCCGACGGCGTTGCGCACACGATACTGCATGACGCGACGGTGCTTGGTACCGTTGTAGACTTGGTCGATGTCGTTGACGAAGGCCTCAAGGTCGTCGGGATGGACGCGCGTTTTCCAGTAATCGCGACAGTTGTCTATGTGCTCTGAGGGAAGGCCAAGATCGCGCAAGGCACCTTGTGACCAAAGGGTGCGATGTTTGTGCAAGTTCTCGATAAAGAAATAACGACCTTCGTTGAGCATCGAAAAGGCGTCGAAAATACGATCGCTTATTTCGAAGTCGTCGGCGTGGACTTGCGTGATATTACGTCGATCGAGGTGCACGGCATGACGTAGCTTGTAGTCGTACATGCGATGGTCGGCATCGAGTGTCATACGGTTGGTGGCTTCGCCCAGGGCGGGGTCGGCATGCGACACTCCATAGCTAAACGAGTGGGGCATCTCGGAATCGTTGTTTTTGAGCAGGATCGTTCGGCAGTGTTCCAGACGTTCGGCGAGGTCGTCCTCGGTTGCAATCGTAGACAGGATGGCAAACTCGTCGCCGCCTATGCGAAACGCCGCCTCGTCCACTTTCATATACAGCTTGAGATAGAGGCTTACCTGCAAGATATAGCGGTTGCCCTCGTCATGCCCAAAGACGTCGTTGCAGTGCTTGAGATTGTCGATATCGATGAACGCCATGGTAACGGGGGTGTCCTGCTCCCAGAGCTCCTCGAGGGAACGGGCAAAGCCGCCACGGTTGCCAAGCCCGGTAAGCTGGTCGGTAAAGGCGGTCCTAATCAGATCATCCTGACGCTCGAGAAGGTCACGGACGGTCTTTTCGAGCGTTTCGGTGTAATTGCTGACAGTATCCATGTCGTAAGCGGCTTTCTGAGGTCGGGCGGATTGCGTCGGGCGAGCTCGTTGTGCACACGCGTTGTTGTTTGGCGCTTTGCGTGTATCCAGGCCCCCGCCTTGCTGCGTTGTTGGGTTAATTTACCGGCTAATGTTCGCTGTTGATAACTGCTGAGTAGTATAAACAACAGTGCAGAATTATATATGGGTGCACATGCTGTGGGCGGCTATTATTCGACAGGCGGTAGCGCGACGACGCGATGTTCGATGAAAATGCGACTGAGACGATATATGTTGACGGGTATACTTGTTCCGGTTTTAAACGCAGGAACGGAGATGGTCGCATGGCACAGCCGGATACGACGCGCACGGTGGGGCTGGCACTCGAGGGAGGCGGCTACCGCGGTATGTATACGGCGGGCGTGCTCGACGTTTGGATGGAGCACGGCTTGACCTGCGACCATATGGTGGGTGTCTCGGCGGGCGCGGCGTTTGGCTACAACTTTAAATCGCGCCAGATCGGCCGTGCCATTCGCTATAACAAGGCCTATTGTGCCGATAAGCGCTATGCGGGTGTAGCAAGCTGGCTGCGGACCGGCGATATGTTCAATGCCGATTTTGCCTATCACGAGGTGCCTATCGAGCGCGATCCCATTGACTTGGAGACGTATCGTGCCTGCCCCATGCGGTTTACGTGCGTGTGTACCGATATCGAGACGGGCAAGGCCGTCTACCACGACCTGCCCTATGGCGACGAGAGGGATATTGAGTGGATCCGGGCATCGTCAGCGATTCCTGTGGCGACGCGTCCCGTTGCTATTGACGGGCATAAGTATCTGGATGGTGGCGTGGCTGATTCCATTCCCAGCGCATGGCTGTTTGCGCAGGGGTATGACCGCAATATCGTGGTACTCACGCAGCCGGCGGGCTTTGTGAAGCAGCCCAACAGCGTGATGCCGATGCTGCGGCGCGTGTTCCGTCACTACCCGGAGTTTGTCGCAGCGCTTGAGCATCGGCATGAGGTTTACAATGCCACGCTCGATGACCTGGCACGTCGTGAGGCCGCCGGCGATATCTTTGTGGTGCGTCCGAGCGAATCGGTGAAGGTGCCGTCGCTGTGCCGCGAACCGGACGAGCTCGAGCGCATCTACCAGGTCGGTCGTCGTGATGCGGAGGCGACTTTGCCGGCGTTGGAGGCCTACCTAGCGGGGTAGGGGTTGCATACGGAAAGCGCATCCCGGAATGGAGGCCCAAACTGGGATGCGCTTTCCGCTCTAGAAGATATGAGACTGCGAATCGGCTGCTCGGCCTAGACTTATGCCTGCTGCCAGGTGTCGACGAGCTCCTTGGCTGCGGCGTGGGGGTCGTCGGCACTGCAGACCGCGCTCACCACAAAGAAGCCGTCGACGCCGGTGGCCTTGAGCTGCGGCAGGTCGGCCGTCTTGACGCCGCCGCCCACCACGATGGGCACGGGGCTTGCCGCGTGGAGTGCGGCCAGATCCTCAAAGCTTTTGGTGATGATGGAGCCGTCGGCCGCGCGTCCGCAGTCGCGCTTGGTCTCGGTCTCGTGGAGCGGGCCGATGCCCAGGTAGTCGACCAGGCTCATGTCGGCGGTCTTGGCGTACTCGAGCATCTCCTCGCAGCGGGCCGAAAGGCCCACAATGGCATCGGGGCCCAGCAGCTTGCGGCAGACCTCGACGGGAATATCGCTCTGACCCACGTGCACGCCGTCGACCGCGATGCCCTGCTCGCGCGCGGCGAGTACGCAGTCAAGGCGGTCGTCGATCAGTAAGGCGACCTGACCGGTCTTGCCGGCCTGTGCGATTGCCTGCGCGGCGTCGCCGGTCAGCGCGATGATCTCGCGGGCGCTTGCCACCTTGGAGCGCACCTGGATGCAGGTAAAGCCGGCATCGAGCGCCTGGGCCACCACATCGCCCACGGGACGTCCCAGCGTGTTTTCGGGGCCGAGTACCAGATAGGCCGAGATATCAAGGTTGTCGCGGATGCTCATCGTGCTTCCTCCTGCTTTTTGATCTGTGCTTCCATGCGCTCGAGCTTGCCGGTCATGGTGTCGGTAAACCCGGGTCGAATATCGGCCTTGAGCACGACTTCGGTGCGGATGCCCTTGCTCGCCAACACAAAGGTTGCGTCGCACACGACCTGCATGACCTCGTCCCAGTCGCCCTCGATCTCGGTGAACATCGAGGTGGTGCGGTTGGGAAGGCCGCTCTCGCGAATAACACGCACGACCTCGGCGACCTCGGCGGAGAGTTCATCGCCGGTGCCGCACGGGGCGATGGCCACGGCGACGAGCGTGTTCATGCCGGTATTGGTTGCGGGCTCGGACATGGCCTATGCCTCCTCGAGCTCGAGCTGGTTGTTGGCGATGTCTTGGGCGGTCGCGCGGTAGAGCTCGTCGATAAAGGCGACCTTAAAGCTTGCCGGGGCATCGGCGACAGCGGCGGCACGTGCACCGGCAACGTTGTAGACCGCGGTGCCGCAGACGGCTGCCGTAAACGGATCGGTGACGCAGACGTACACGGCCAGCACGCCGCCCTGCGAGCAGCCGCAGCCGGTGATCTTTGACATGAGCGGGCTGCCGCCGTGGGACTTGGCCACCGTCGTGCCGTCGGTGATCAGGTCGACTTCGCCCGAGACCACTACGGCGCCGCCGGTGTAACGGGCGAGCGCCACGGCGGCATCGCGGGCGGCGTCGACCGTGTCGGTGGTATCGACACCGCGCACGCGGCTCAGATCAGCCGCCTCGCCCTCAAGACCCCACAGGCCGGCGAGCGCGATGATCTCGGAGGCGTTGCCGCGCACGATGGCGGGCTTGTACTGCTTGAGCTCGTTTACCAGCTGGGTGCGCAGGCTGCCGATGCCCAGGCCCACCGGATCGAGCACCCAGGGCTTGCCGGCGTCGTGTGCCGCCTTGGCCGCGCGGGGAATCGTCTGCTCGTAGATGGGGAAGAGCGTGCCCATGTTGAGATAGATGGCGCCGCCGCCGGCAACGAGCGCCTCGCCCTCGTCGGGCAGATAGACCATGGCGGCCGAACCGCCCACGGCGAGCTGCGCGTTGGCGACAAAGTCAATCGTCACCGTGTTGGTGATGGAGCCGGCCATTGGATTGGTGGCGCGAATCTCATCCACGGCCTTGACCACATTTTGCTTAAGCTGTTCCGAATCAATCACTGCACATGCCTCCTTGGCATAGAAAAGGGGCGCTGTGCATAGACAGCGCCCCTGTAAAGGCGGCATGCTCCCTACGCCAGCATTAACTGACAGGTTCAAAGGATTGGGCCCCATGCCCTCTCAGCCTTGTGGTTTGCACCGCCGGCACTCCCGCATCGAATCTGTTGTTCCCTATACTAACGCACCTGCCAAAAAGGGACAGGTTTATTTTGGCAGGTCGTTACAATAGGTAGGACCGATACGAATGGGGACCTCATGATCAAACTTGTGCTGACCGATATGGACGATACGCTGATTCCGGCCGGGCATGACGGCGCCAGCGACTACGCCATTGAGGGCATTCATGCTATGCAGGCGGCGGGTCTGCACTTTGGCCCGGTTTCGGGTCGCCAGCCGTCCGCGATGGGCTGGATGTTCAAAAATCGTTCCGAGTGTTTTTCGACTGGCGCGTTCTGTAACGGCCAGGTGATGTTTGTCGGCGGCGAAGTAGTCGCCTCGCACGCAATCGACAACGATGCTCTGATGCGTTTGGCCGACTATCTTGAGCAAGAGACCGACGATACATTTCTAAAAGTCTATGGCCTGGGCGATGACTTTTGGGACAACGATGCCTATTGCGTGACGAGTGATCCCGAGCGCGTTCGTCGCGCCATGGAGTCGGGCGGCAACGCATGGCTCAAAGGCGAAGAGGCCCCGTGCCGTCCCGTCGTTGATGAAGTGCCGGTGTTCAAGGCGAATATCTGGAGTGCCCGTTCGCGTGAGGAGCTCGCGGAGCTACGCGAGCGCGTTGCCGCTGAGGTGCCGGAACTCTCGCTCGTGTTTCCCAACAACCGAGTGCGCCTGTTTGACATCCTTCCAGCAGGTTGGGACAAGGGTTGCGCTGCGCTGGAGTTGGCGCGCGCTTTGGGCCTGACGCCCGATGAGGTGGCCGTATTTGGCGATTCCGATAACGATCTGCCCATGATCGATGCCGTTCCCAACTCCGTTGCAGTCGCCAATGCCAACGAGGCTGTCACGGCTGCCGCGCGCTGGCATATCGGCGCTGCGGCAGACGATGCGGTTGCCGGGGCTCTGCATCAGATTGCCGCCTGCGCCGCGACGGGGGAGATGCCGCCGTTTATGTGTCAGATGAGCACGACGGGTTTCGACGTCACGAACGTCTAGGGAGAAAGCCATGAAGCTTCAGCAGCTCAGATATGTCGTCAAAGTTGCCGAATGCGGCAGCATCACCGAGGCCTCGCGTCGGCTCTTTGTGTCGCAGCCTTCGATTACCGCGTCGATCCGCGATCTCGAAAACGAGATGGGTGTGCACATCTTTGAGCGCACCAACAAGGGCGTCATTGTGTCCGAGGAGGGCGAGACCTTCTTGGGCTACGCGCGACAGGTGCTCGACCAGGCCGATCTGCTCGAAGGCAAGTACAAGGGCGCGTCCGAGCAAGTGCCGCACTTTAGTGTGAGCTGCCAGCATTATTCCTTTGCCGTTAACGCGTTTGTTGACGTGATCCGCGAGTTCGATGCCGCGCGCTACGACTTTACCCTGCGCGAGGAGCAGACTCACGAGATTATCGAGGACGTCGCGCATATGAAAAGCGAACTGGGCATCCTGTACTTATCCGAGCATAACCGCGAGGTTATCGAGCGTATGCTCGCCGTCAACGAGCTCGTATTCGAGGGACTCTTCTGCGCCACGCCGCACGTTTTTGTGTGTGCCGACCATCCGCTGGCTGACCGCTCCAGCGTGACGCTCGAGGACTTGGAAGACTACCCGTTCCTGTCCTACGAGCAGGGCAGCTATAACTCGTTTTATTATTCCGAGGAACTGACCTCGACGTTTGAGCGCCGCAAGAATATCCGCGTGCGCGACCGCGCGACGTTGTTCAATTTGGCTATGGGCCTCAACGGCTACACCGTGTGCTCGGGCGTGATCAGTCACGAGCTCAACGGCCCCGGCATCATCTCGATTCCGCTCGATGTGGATGAGTACATGGAGATTGGCATCATCACGCGCAAGAACACGACACTCACGCGCTACGGCCAGGCGTATATCGACGCGATTCGTCAGCATATCTAGTCTTTTGAGCGGTGTCGGGCTTGGGCTTGGCGCCGCTCAATTTGCCGCCGACGGTCCAGGATAGGGCCTGATTTCGAGCCACATGTCCCATTAACCGGCGCCCTCTCGCACTACCATCAAAGTGAGCCGCTATGCGAGGGGAGGTCGCCGTGGATCGGATATATACCGATAGCTGGCGTTTCCCCATGCCACTTATGTGCACGGCATTTGAGCCCGGGACGCTCGACAGAACCCTCGACGTGATGCTCAAAGATGACTATGGCGTTATCGCGCGTGCCGAGGCGCACTACTATCGCGGTTGCCCCGATGAGGCACGACGCCTGGCGGAGCCGTACTTGCTGTCGGACGACCATTCGCTTCGTCTTTCGGCATGCCTGTTGTGCGCCTATGCAAATCTGTCACTGAATCGCGCATTGGCGGCGCGTCGCTGTCTTGCGTACCTCGAGGAGACGGGGAAGGGCTAAGGGGCGGCAAAGGATCCACGCGCTCAGGCCTCGTATATGCTGCTCGCGGCCAGCGCGTGCGTGCTGCTGCATTTTCCCTCGCCGGTGTCACGCAGCGAATTTGATTCGTATGCATCGCTGCTGCCCGAGGGGCTGCGCCTGTTTACAACCTACGCGCTGGCACACCGTGCCTATCTTGATGGCGATTACGGGCGCTGCGTGGGGATGGCGGAGAATGCCCTGTCGATGAAGCAGGAAAGCTATCCCATCCCTGAGGTCTTCTTGCATCTGATCGCTGCCGTTGGGTGGATCAACCAGCGTGAGGCTGACCGTGCGAACATTCACTTTATGCGTGCGTGGCAGATTGCGCAGCCCGATGGCTTGATCGAGATCGTTGGCGAGCATCACGGGCTTTTGCAGGGCGTTTTGGAATCATGTCTAAAGAAAGATCATCCGCTGGAGTTCGCGGAGATCATTAAAGTTACCGAGCGCTTTAGCCGCGGCTGGCGTCGCGTGCACAATCCGGGTGCGGGCGCCACCGTTGCCGAAAGCCTGACCACGACGGAGTTTGCCATTGCCATGCTGGCCTGTCGCGGCTGGACCAACGATGAGATTGCCGCTCACATGGGTATCTCGCGCGGCACGGTAAAGAATCGCCTGTCGAACACCTACGCCAAGCTTGGCATAACGAGTCGCGCCGCGCTGAAACAGTTTGTATTGCTGTAAGCGACCGGCGAGTGGTTTTGTTTTGAGTGGACAATCGAATCGGATCGTTCAAACGCGGCGCGGCCGCCGGTGGGAGGTCCGGCGGCCGCTTACCATGGGGCGGTGCGCGTTCGTGTTGATCGAGCGTGCGAGGTTTGGAGCTACGAGCGCTTGCGGCTGGTAAAGATGCCAGCGACGACGGCTGCCATGCCCGTAATGGCGGCAGCGACGGCACCCATAATGGAAGCGTCACCCGTGGCCGCGAGCGTGTCCTTGGTGTTGACATGCTTAATGGTCGCGGCGGCGGTCGTTACCTTAGGCTTCGACTCGGGCTTTGCCGGGGGCGTCTCCACCGGAACGATGACGGCGCGCTTGGCGATGGCGTTGCTATCCAGATTAGTGATGACATCATTGGCGGTGCCGATCGTCTGGCCGCGCTGGTAGGGGGCATCGGCGGGTTCGGTGCCAACGAAGCGCACGTCGCAAATGCGTCCACCATTGGGTGTTTCGATAATGCTATCGACGATATTGATTGTTCCGGCAATGCTGCCGTCTGCACTATTCACGACGGCCATAATGGCGGCAGTGTCGCCTTCTGCCGTTACGCGACTGTGTGTGATGGAGATGGTCGCGGGCGTTAAACCGTGCTCGGTGAAGGCTAAGATGCCGAATGTGCGGGCATTCACGTCTGGGTCTACTACGACAATGTCGCCATTGGTGATGGGCGGTAGGGGCTGGTTGCCTCCATCGTGGTTGATGTAGTGGGCAATGGCCTCGACGGTCGAGTCGCTGATGAAGATGCGCCCGCCAGGTCCGCCGGTGTCGTAATTGTACGAGTAGATTCCTGTGGCGTTTTCGCCTTCGGCATAGGCGTGGACAAATGAACCGTTTTTAATGGTGATGTCACCCTCGTCGGTGAAGATGGCGGCTGGGTTGCCTTCGCGTGCTGGGTATGCATACGCTCGTACGGTCGCCGCATCAATGGTCAAGCCGTCGAAGGCATGTATGCCGCTGCCGAATCCCTGAGCGGTCAGTGTGCTGTTGGATACCGTGAGGGTTTCTTCGGCGACGATACCGAAATCCTGTTCGGAGCGCGTGTCGACTGTGCCGCCACCGGCTATGGTTATGTCGCCGTCGGCAAGGATGCCTTCGGCACGTGCGCCCTTGGCGGTAACGGTTCCGCTCGTATTGATTGAGAGGTCATTATCGGCGTGGATGCCGCTGGCGTCGCCCGAAGCGTTGACAGTGCCTGTTCCGCTGATCGTCATATCGCCCTGGGAATACAAGGCGTCGCCTTCTGCTGTTGCCGTCAGGGTGCCCGTTCCGGAGATGTTGAGCTCGGCGCTCTCATTGGCACCGTCTATAACGGAAATGCCGTCGCCTTCGTCATTGGCAACCGTATTGGTGCCCTCGTAGCTCACGTTGAGCTTACCGCCGGCAGCGATGCCTCCGCCGTTATAACCATTGAGTGTCATGTCGTCGGCGCCGTCCCAGGCCCACGTGCTGCCGTCGCCAGCTGCGGTGCCGGCGTTATAGGTGGCGCCGTCGACCTCGACCCACTCGGCCGCAAACGAAATGCTCGGCATGAGCAGCGAGCTCACCGTAAGTGCGCAGGTCAGGCCGCAGACGATGCGGCGGGTCACGCGGCGCCAGCTGCCACAGGTGAGAACGGCGCGCTGGCGCACGGGGGCCTCGGCGTAATGAAGCCCTGCAACACGATCGGTGTGGCGCGTGGGGGTCGTAAACGTGGTCATGGTCGCTCCAATCTCTCGCGTGGCCTTGTGCGGTCACCACTAAGCGTATGGGCGATAGGGCAAAGCTGCTAGTGCCATATGGGCACGAAAATGGCTATTTGCACTGGCGGATATGGGATAGTTTGGCTTGGCGGCCCGTTGGTGTGCATATAGAAGTTTCCTATATCAAACCAATACAAACGTATATTTTACGATAGCCATATGAGCGCTCATACTTTGTCCCAGTAAAGCAACCAATGCAAAGGGAGATATCTATGAGTGCTTTAACCACGCTGAACGCGCCGTTTCGCGCCGATATCGTCGGCAGTTTTCTTCGTCCGCAGGCCGTGAAGGACGCCCGTGCCGCCTATG
>USFU01000038.1 GCA_900554135.1 uncultured Collinsella sp.
GCGCTCGTCCACTCGCGCTACTCCACCAACACCACGCCCAGCTGGGAGCGCGCGCACCCCAACCGCTTTATCATCCATAACGGCGAGATCAACACCCTCAAGGGCAACGTCAACTGGATCCGCGCCCGCGAGCCCAACCTGTACAGCCCCGTGCTGCAGCACGATCTTGAGCGCGTGATGCCTATCATCAACCGCGAGGGCTCCGACTCCGCGATTCTGGACAATGTGCTCGAGTTCCTGGTCATGAACGGCCGTCCGCTCACGCGTGCCGCGTCCATGTTGCTGCCCGAGCCGTGGGACCACAACGACAACCTGAGTGAGGAGCGCCGCGCCTACGACGCTTACCAGTCCATGCTCATGGAGCCGTGGGATGGTCCGGCGGCCATCGCCTTTACCGACGGTCGCACGCTGGGCGCCGCCCTCGACCGCAACGGCCTGCGCCCCGCTCGTTACTACGTGACGCGCGACGGTCGCTTTATGCTGGCAAGCGAGGTGGGCACCATCGAGGTGAGCCCCGAGAACATCCTGACGAGCGGCTGTCTGGGGCCGGGCCAGATGCTCGAGGTCGACTTTGCCCGCGGGCGCGTCATCTACAACGACGAGCTGCGAGCCCGCTATGCCAAGGAAAAGCCCTACCGCGACTGGATCGCCGAGGAGACGCTGACCGTCGACGTGCTCGATAGGCCTGCCGCGGCAACGCCCGCCGGGGACGCCGAGGTACCCGCCGCCGTGCGCATGGCTAAGCTCGGGTATCACTGGGATGACGTCGACGAGGTCGTGCGTCCCATGGCCCAGCAGGGCAAGGCCCCGCTCGCCTCGATGGGCATCGACGCGCCGCTGGCTTGTCTGTCCAAGAAGACGCGTTCGTTCTTCGACTATTTCTATCAGCTGTTCGCTCAGGTCACGAACCCGCCGATCGATGCCCTTCGCGAGCATATGGTCACCTCGACCACGCTCTACCTGGGCAACCACGGCAACCTGCTCGAGGATTCCCGTACGGCCTGCCAGCTGGTTCGCCTGGAGCGCCCGTTGCTCAACGAGGAGGAGTTCGAGCGTATCTGCGCCATCGACCGCGTGGGCTTTAAGACCTGCCGTTTCCGTGCCGTGTACCGCCGCGATGCCGGCGAAGGCGCGCTGCAGGCTGCGCTCAAGCAGCTTGCAGAGGACGTTGAGGCTGCGGTCCGCGACGGCGTGAACATCGTGGTGTTGAGCGATCGTGCCGCTGCGGGCGAGGTGCCCGTGCCCTCGCTGCTCGCCGTGGGCTGCGTGCACAACCACCTGATCCGCGCTGGCGTGCGTACCTTTGCCGACATCGTGGTGGAGTGCGGCGACGCCGTGTCCCCGCACGACTTTGCGGCACTGGTGGGTTACTCCGCGAGCGGTGTCTATCCGTACAACGCGCATGCGTGCATCCGCGATCTGGCGGCGCGCGGCGACCTGGACGTGACGGCCGGGCAGGGTATCGACAACTACAACAAGGCTGCGACCGCCGGCATCGTTTCCATCATGTCCAAGATGGGCATCTCCACGGTGCAGAGCTACCATTCGGCGCAGATCTTCGAGGCCGTGGGCTTTACGTCGGAGTTCGTCAACGCGTACTTCGCCGGCACGGTGAGCCGTGTGGGCGGTATGGGTGTCGAGGACGTCGAGCGCGAGCAAAACGAGCGCTACGACGCCGCGCTCGCTATCCTTAAGAGCCCGGCTCCCGATCAGCTGCCCACGCTGGGTCTGACCAAGTGGCGCCCGCTCGGCGGCGAGGATCACCTCATCGATCCGCAGGTTGTCTACTTGCTGCAGACCGCCTGCCGTGAGGACAGCTACGACACCTTTAAGGAGTACAGCGCCCGCCTGCACCGCACCGGTCGTGCCGTGCGCCTGCGCGACCTGCTGGACTTTAATGCCAGCGGCCGCACTCCGGTGGCACTCGACGAGGTCGAGCCCGCACTCAACATCGTCCGCCGCTTTAACACCGGCGCCATGTCGTATGGCTCCATCAGCAAAGAGGCACACGAGTGCATGGCCATCGCCATGAACCGCCTGCACGGCCGTTCCAACTCCGGCGAGGGCGGCGAGGACCCGCGTCGCGAGACCCCGCTGGCCAACGGTGACTCCAAGAACTCCGCCATCAAGCAGGTGGCAAGCGCACGCTTTGGCGTGACGAGCCGCTACCTGTGCAGCGCCTTCGAGATTCAGATCAAGATGGCCCAGGGCGCCAAGCCCGGCGAGGGCGGCCACCTGCCCGGCAAGAAGGTCTACCCCTGGATTGCCGAGGTCCGTCAGTCCACGCCCGGCATCGGCCTGATCTCGCCTCCGCCGCATCACGACATCTACTCCATCGAGGACCTGGCAGAGCTGATCTTTGACCTTAAGAACGCCAACCCCGGCGCGCGCGTGTCGGTCAAGCTGGTCAGCGAAGCCGGCGTCGGCACCATCGCCACCGGTGTGGCCAAGGGTGCTGCCGACAAGATCTTGATCAGCGGCCACAATGGCGGCTCGGGTGCCGCTGCGCGCGACTCTATCTGGCATGCGGGTCTGCCGCTGGAGCTTGGCCTTGCCGAGGCCCAGCAGACGCTGCTGCAAAACGGCCTGCGCTCACGTGTGGTGCTCGAGGCCGACGGCAAGCTCATGGACGGCACCGACGTTGCCGTCGCCTGCTTGCTGGGCGCCGAGGAGTTTGGCTTTGCGACCATGCCGCTCATCTCCATGGGCTGCCTCATGCAGCGTGACTGCCAGCAGGACACCTGCCCGGCCGGCATCGCGACGCAAAACTGCCGCCTGCGTCGCGGCTTCCGCGGCAAGCCCGAGCACGTTGAGCACTTTATGCTCTTTGTAGCCGAGCAGCTGCGCGAGGTCATGGCGAGCCTGGGCTTCCGCACCGTCGATGAGATGGTTGGCCATCCCGAGTGTTTGCGCCAGATCGAGGTGCCGGGCAACCGCAAGGCCAACCTGCTGGATCTGTCGCCCGTGCTGGCAAGCGCGACCTGTGAGTTCGGTGCCCATATCCCAGGCGCCGACGGCCGCCACTTCCTGCCCCAGATGGCTGCCGACAGCGAGCTCGACAAGACGCTCGACTCCACGCTGTTTGTGCCCTATACGGCCGATGCCCGTGCGCACCTGCGCCCGATTCGCTTCCGCGCCGATATCGCCAACGTCAACCGCTGCGTGGGTACCATCTTGGGCAACGCAGTGACCAAGGCGCATCCCGAGGGTTTGCCCGCCGGCTCCATCACCATCGATTGCGATGGTTCGGCCGGTCAGAGCTTTGGCGCCTTCCTGCCGCGCGGCGTGACGCTCAACGTGTGCGGCGACGCCAACGACTACTTTGGCAAGGGCCTTTCGGGCGGCGAGGTGTCGGTGCGCCCCAACCCGCATGCGACCTACAAGTTCGACGAGAACATCATCGTGGGCAACGTTGCGTTCTTTGGTGCCACGAGCGGTCGCGGCTTCATTAACGGCCTTGCCGGCCAGCGTTTTGCCGTGCGCAACTCCGGTGCCACCGTGGTGGTCGAGGGCTGCGGCAACCATGGCTGCGAGTACATGACGGGCGGTCTGGCGCTCATCCTGGGCGAGGTCGGGCAGAACTTTGCCGCCGGCATGACGGGCGGCGTGGCCTATGTCTTTGACCAATACGGCACGCTCGACGCCCGCGTGAACCACGAGAGCGTGGAGCTCAAGGCCCCGACGGCCGGCGAGCTGGCGCAGATTCGCGAGCTCATCCAGGAGCACGTGGACGCGACGCAGAGCCCGCGCGGCATTAAGTTGCTGTACAGCTTTGAGACGATGAGCAAGCACTTTGTGAAGGTCATTCCGACCGAGTACGAGCGCGTGCTGGCGATTGTCGCCGCGGGCGAGGCGGCCGGCAAGACGCATGCGCAGGCTGAGGAGCTGGCGTTTGACATTGTGACCGGTCGCGCGAGTGCCGCGGATGTCGCTCGCTTTGATGTCGCGGGCGGTGCTGCGGGCACGGGTGTTGCGCCCGTGGCCGCTACCGGTTCTGTTGCTTCGACCAAGAAGGAGGCGTAAGTGCCATGGGTAAGCCCGGTGCTTTTCTTGATATCGATCGCGTGACCCACGAGCTGCGTCCCGTGGAGGAGCGCAGCCGCGATTTCGATCCGCTGTACGTGGAGCTCGACGACGACGCGCGCCGTGCCCAGGCGAGCCGCTGCATGATGTGCGGCGTGGCGTTTTGCCAGATGGGCGCAAGCTTTGGTAAGGCACGCCCGAGCGGCTGCCCGCTGCACAACCTGATTCCCGAGTGGAATGAGCTGGTGTACCGCGGCCGCTGGGACGAGGCTGCCGAGCGTCTGTCGCTCACCTCGCCCATGCCCGAGTTCACGAGTCGCGTGTGCCCGGCGCTGTGCGAGGCCGCGTGCAACCTGGGTTCGGTCGATGGCCAGCCCACGACGATCCATGACAACGAGCGTGCGATCAGCGACCATGAGTGGGCAAATGGCGGTCCGCGTCGCTTTGAGCCGGCAGGGGAGGGCGCACCCACGGTGGCCGTGGTGGGCTCCGGTCCTGCTGGCCTGGTGGCTGCATGGGAGCTTGCGCGTCGTGGCGCCCGCGTGACGGTGTTTGAGCGCGACGACCGTCCGGGCGGTCTGCTCATGTACGGCATTCCCAACATGAAGCTCGAGAAGTCTGTGGTCGAGCGTCGCGTGGCGCTCATGCGCGAGCTGGGCATTGTGTTTGAGCTGGGTGCTGACGTTACGAACCCTGCGGTTGCCGCCAAGCTCGATGACTTTGACGCCGTCGTGGTGGCTGTCGGCGCTCGTGCGCCCCGCGGTCTTTCGGCTGCGAACGTGGATGCCCCGGGCGTGGTGTACGCGGTGGACTACCTGACGGCTTCGACCGTCTCGGTGCTCGATGGCGGCGAGCCCGCGGTGAACGCGCGCGGCCTGGACGTCGTGGTCATTGGCGGTGGCGATACCGGAAACGACTGTGTGGGTACCGCCGTGCGTCAGGGCGCGCGCAGCGTGCGCCAGTTTGAGTTTTTGCCGGCTGCGCCCGATAAGCGCGCGGCGAGCAACCCCTGGCCGCAGTGGCCCAACGTTAAGAAGACCGACTACGGCCAGCAGGAGGCTATCGCTGCGATGGGCGGCGAGATGCGTGCCTGGGGCGTGGATACGCTCGAGGTGTTGCTGGACAAGAAGGGTGCGGCTGCGGGTCTGCGCGTGGTCGATCTGGACTGGTCGGCGGGAAAGCCCGAGCGCATCGCGGGCTCCGAGCACGAGGTGCCGGCGCAGCTGGTGCTCATCGCCTGCGGTTTTACGGGTCCCGAACATGGCGTGTTCGATGCGGTGGGCGTACCTGTTGCTACCGTTGGGCGTCCGCTGCCGGTGATGGCTGCCGAGGGCTCGCACCTCGCGGCTCGCACGGAGGGTGTCGCCGCGGATGCCGCGCCGGTGTATGTGGCCGGTGATGCCCGCAACGGCAGCTCGCTCGTGGTGAGTGCCATGGCGGATGCCCTGGCCTGTGCAGCCGAAGTCGCCGAGGCGCTGGAACTGTAAGGTAGCCGCGGAGTTATTCAACAATCGAATCGGCAAGGGCTGTCCCCAACGGCCGGCACATACGGAACGTCCCCAAGTGCCGGCAGCTGGGGACGTTCCTTATGTGTCGGCATCCGGGGACACTCCTTGCGAGTTCGCAGGCGACTTTGTCATTTGTCGACGTGCAAGTGTTCATTCGTTGACGTTTGCGATTGTGCTACTCTGCTCTTTCTGTGGTGGCTGCGGGCATCTGGCTCAAAAGGGCGGGCTGGCTGTCCATGTCTACCTGCGGTTTCTTTGCGGTGCGCTCATTCGGTCAAGTGTCCCGTCAAGTGTTTGGTTAGCATCTGGTTTGCGGTCGAAGGCCTATTTTGCCCGCGCTTGCCTCGGTTGCTCGCCCTCCTCGTAAGCTCAAAATGAGGTCCATCAGTTTGAGGAGGATGCCATGACTGACCAAGTTTTTGACCGAGCACAGCTGGCCGAAGCCGTCGGCAACGATATTGCCGACATGGCTCACTTTTGGATGCTGCGGAAGTTTCAATTCCTGGAGCCGGCGCGCGAGCAGTTCGAGATTATCGTCGATCCGTGGCTCAGCTATTGCGAGGAACCTTCTCAAAACGAAATCATGGCCTACAACATGGCGTTTACCGATTGGCTGCTGTTTGAGCGCCCCTATTACCACGGCAAGACGCTGTTGGAGCTGTATGTGGATGAGCCGCCAGCGTCAATTTCTCCTGCTTCGCTCGGGCGACTTAAGCAGGTGCGTGACACGCAGCATTTCTCGCGCTTTGGCATTTTGGACAAGGATCCCGCGACTGGCATGGTCGTGCTGAAAGACACGCGCACCGACCGTCGCTTTGACGTCTACGACCCACATATCGTGCAAAAGGAGCACTGGAACGATGGCGCGATCGCGGTGCGACTCGCGTGCGTCGACGATGTCTGGCTGACGGCGGGGCAGCTCTACTTGTATGACATCGCGCGTCTGAGCGACACAGCGGTCGACGGGCCGGGCGCGGTGCATCCCGAGGACCTAGAGGACGGTTTCGACACCTCGTGCATCAGCTTCTTTTTGCGCCTGGTCCGTGACGTCATGGGCGCCCAGGGGCGGTACGTGAAGTCGCTCAATATTTACGAGCAGGAATGGGAGTAGGGGATGGACTGTCTCCCGCCTTGCCTTCTGCCTTTATGTCTCGATTTGTAACGTTTGGGGACAAAAAACCGGTCTACCTGTTACAGATCGAGACGAACGCTTGGGCGCCGCTGGTTTGTCTAAATCTGTAACGTTTGGGTGCCTGGAGAACGTCTTACTGTTACGGATCGAGACGTTTGGCATCTGGCTGGGGGGAATGTCTCAATCTGTAACATCTAGCGGCCAAAAATCGGTCTTCCTGTTACAGATTGAGACAAAGAGGTGCAATGCTGCGCGAATGTCTCGATCTGTAACGTTTGGCGGCTGCTTGTGCCCGTAATTGTTACAGATCAAGACGTTTGTCGACAGTGGCAACGGTGGCAATGGTCCATTTGTCCGATGTGGTGGTGATGGAAGTGTCTAATACCGTTCTTAAACACAAGCATGCAACACGTAACACCTTGGCGCGGAATAGGATGCTTGCCAGGCTCACGAAGGCGGCTGAACAAGGCGTGCTGCTTGTGACACACGACAATGCCGAGCTCATGTGGCTGCGGCGTCATGTGGGAATCGATGATATTGCGGAGCCCGAGCCGTATCTGTTCTGTTTTCAACATGATTGGGATGCGTTGACGTCGGCGGAGCGAGCGCTGCGTACCATCAAAGGGCTTGTGGAGTTTCATCCCGATTGGGCGTTTTGGGGTTATGACGCGGCGCTTTTGTGGGGTCTGGAGGTGCCGAATGATCTGCTCGGGCCGCGATTTCTTGTTAAGACAGGTTGCTCGGTGCCGCTGAGTGCAGGATGCCGGCTGATGCGTCCGCAGGCGGCGGGTGCGCTTGAACAAGTCGACGGCGTGCGGGTGACGCCGTTTTGGCGCACGGTAGAGGATTGCCTGCTGCGCGCGCCGTTTTCGTATGGCCTGGCGATTGCCGATTCTGCGTTGCGAACAAAGGGCGTATCGCGCGATGACCTGAGCGAGTGTCTCCGCTCCGATTGCGAGGGCAGGCGAGGGCATCGCAGAGCGCAGGTGATCGCGTCGTATGCGGACGGGCTGTCTGAAAACGGCGGCGAGTCTCGTTTTCGGGCGTTCTTTATTGCATACGGTTTTCCGGTGCCAGAGTTGCAGGTGGAGTTTCGTGATCCGCTCGATCTGAATCAGGTATTTCGAGTCGACTATTTCTGGAGGCTCGAGGACGGAACGTGCGTGATTGGCGAGCTGGACGGAAAGGGGAAGTATACCCTGCAGGATGGTGGGGGTCGGGAGTCGATCGACCCATTCGTGGCAGAACGTCAGCGAGAGTCTCATCTGACGATGCTCGGACACAAGGTGCTTCGGTTTACGTTTGATGAGCTCAAGAATCCGAGGAAGCTGGCTGAAAAGATGAGACTGGCGGGCATTCCGCAGCGGGTTGATCTGGCGGAGGAATGGAGGCGGCAGTGGTACGGACGCTGAGGGGTGCAACTGACGCGGATGTGGTTGTTCCTGCCGAGTTTGTCTCGATCTGTAACAACAAGGAGCCGTTTGGCCACGTAACTGTTACAGATCAAGACAGAAGGTTGGCTACCGCTAAAAGATCTCAATCTGTAACATCTAGAGGCCGAAAACCTGTCTACTTGTTACAGAATTAGACGTTTGACGACAGGGCTGGAGAATATCTCAATCTGTAACATCTAACGGCCGAAATTCGACCCAACTGTTACAGATTGAGACAAAGGTTGGGCGCGGTGCCGAAAGATCTCGATCTGTAACATCTGGCTGCTAAAACCCGGTCTACCTGTTATAGATTGAGACATTTCCCGGATGTCGCTGGGATGGGACTGCAACGCATTCCGTTCCCCGCATCTTCTCCTTTCTCCGTTAACCGATATGTCCGCAGCAACCCTGTCGCGCTGGGTGATAATGGACAAATGTTCAAGTTAATCGTGAGGGAGGAGCTCGATATGGCGACTGCCGATCGTCCCACGTTGTTTATCAATGCGACCGTCCTGGATGGCTCGGAGCATATGGAGCCGCAGCCCGATATGGCCGTGGCCGTTGAGCGCGGTGTCATCACCTGGATGGGACCGAGCGCCGTGGCCCAAGCTCCAGCGGGGGCCGAGGTCATTGACCTGGGCGGTGCGTATCTCATGCCGGGTCTCATCAATATGCACGTGCATCTGTGCGGTTCGGGCAAACCGGTCTCGGCGGGAGATGCCGGCGCGCTGATGAAGAAGCTCGACAATCCCGTGGGCCGCACCATCGTCCGCCATATCCTCAAAGGCAGCGCCCAGCAACAGCTGGCAAGCGGCGTGACCACGGTGCGCGGTGCAGGCGACCCGCTGTTTGCCGATCTGGCCGTGCGCAACGCCATCGACGCCGGCAAGTATCAGGGTCCGCGTCTGGTAGCACCGGGAACGGGTGTCACGGTGCCGGGTGGCCACGGTGCGGGCCTCTTTGCGCAGGTGGCCAATACTCCCGACGAGGCGGCCGAACAGGTGCGTGATTTGTATGCGCGCGGTGCCGACGTCATCAAGCTGTTCGTGACGGGTGGCGTGTTCGATGCGACCGAAGTAGGCGAGCCGGGCGTGCTGCGCATGCCGGTCGAGGTTGCCGCTGCGGCGTGCAAGGCGGCGCACGAGGTCGGCCTTCCGGTCATGGCCCATGTCGAGAGCACCGAAGGCGTGAAGGCCGCGCTTCAGGCCGGCGTCGATACGATCGAGCACGGCGCTCCGTTGACGCCTGAGATCCTGGAGCTGTACCGCGGCGCCGCGGGAACACAGCTCGAGGGACGCGTGCCGAGCGTGACCTGCACGATCAGTCCGGCGCTGCCGTTTGTGTTGCTCGACCCGGAGAAGACTCATTCGACCGACACGCAAAAGAAGAACGGCGACATCGTGTGCTCGGGCATTATCGAGAGCGCCTGTGCCGCACTGGAAGCTGGCGTTAAGGTGGGCCTGGGCACGGACTCAAGCTGCCCGTTCGTGACGCAGTACGACATGTGGCGCGAGGTGGCCTACTTTGCCAAGTACGTCAAAGTGAGCAATGCCTTTGCACTGCACACGGCCACGCAGGCCAATGCCGAGCTGCTGGGGCTGGGCGGCGAGACCGGTGCGATCGAGTGCGGCAAGGCGGCCGACATTTTGGTGACGCGCGAGAACCCGCTCGATGACCTGTGTGCTCTGCGTGAGCCAATGCACGTGATGTGCCGCGGCAACCTGGTGCGCAAGCTGAAGGTCAAGCGCATCCCCGAGGTTGATACCGAGCTCGACGCGATTATGGCCATGCCGGTAGAAGCCCTGGCAGAGGAGCTTGCCCGCGATGGCGTAGCTTAGGCGCTGGCGCGACGGGGCGACAGCTTCATCGAATGATGTCGCCCCATGCAAAAAGCCGAGGTCTCAACACGAGGCCTCGGCTTTTAATTTGTCCTATGGTGTAGCGGCTAGGAGCGCGTTTCCATCTTGGCGTGGCACTTGGGGCAGGTGACGCGGATCTTGCCCTTGCCCTTGGGAACAGAGAGCATCTGGCCGCAGTTGGGGCACTTGAGGTATGCCGTGGTTTTGCGGCCCTTCCACATCTTCTTGGCCGTACGCTTGGCACGCTCAAAGTCTTCCTTGCTCGTTCCAGCTGCGCGCGAGGTGCTGGCCGCTGCAGTTCCACCGCCCAAGCTGGCGACGAACTTGCCTAGGCCGGGGACGTTTGCGGTCGCCGTGACAAAAGCATCGTTCTCCTTGCGGCGGGCGTCGATGTTTTTGGACAGGCCGCGCAGCACGCCGAGTACGATTACGGCGACGGCGATCCAGCTGAGCCACTGGATGCGGGCCATCGATCCGATCATCGCGATGATAATGCCTGCGAAGCCCAGCACGACGGTGAGTTCGTCGGCGCCGTTGCGACCCTTCATAAAGTCATTCATGCAGAACTGCCTTTCATTTCGCTATGCTGCACGCCTTTATACCCGATTTGGTGCAAAGGGGACAGGTCAATCTGCACCAAGGTGGTGCAAACGTACCCGTCCCCAATGCACCAATTACTTGGAGAGCTTGTCGACGACGCGTTCGATCTCGGCGAGCTTGGCGGCTTTGAGGTCTTCGTCGCCCGATTCGATTGCCGAAGTCACGCAGCCCTCGATATGCGCCTTGAGCACGTCGGCGTTGATGCGGGCGATGAGCGCCTGCGTGGCCATGAGCTGCGTGGAGATGTCGACGCAGTAACGGTCTTCCTCCACCATCCGCAGGATGCCGTCGATTTGCCCGCGCGCCGTCTTGAGCATGCGGGTCACCGATTTATGGTCTGCCATCATGGCGGGTCCTCGTTTCTGGTCGATGGGGTCGAATGTCTCTGGTAGCTGCTACGCGGCGGTTACGGACAGGGCGTGGAACTTCTCGCCGGCGCCCTCGACGGCGGCAGTAAGCTGCTCGGCGGTCACGGTGTCGGCGCACTCTACCTGTACGGTCTGAGTCTCGTGATCGGCATCGGCGTCGGTCACGCCGGCCACGTTGAGCAGCGCGGTCTCGACAGTAGCGTCGCAGTGGCCGCACATAAGGCCAGACGTTTTAACGATGTAGTTCATGATTATCTCCTTTTCGTTGAGTACCTAAAGTTGCGGTGGAATACGGACTAAATAGCGGTTTAGCTAAGCATGTTACGCCTTATTTCACCGCAACTGATGGCTTAAAGGTTCGCAGGCGCAGCGCATTGCTCACAACGCAGACACTCGACAGGCTCATGGCCGCGGCGCCAAACATCGGCGAGAGCTGCCATCCGGTGAGCGGGAAGAACACGCCCGCCGCCAGCGGAATGCCGATGCCGTTGTAGAACAGTGCCCAGAACAGGTCCTGTTTGATGTTGCGGATCGTGGCGCGCGACAGCTCGATGGCCCGCGCAACATCCATAAGGTCGCTGCGCATGAGCACCACGTCGGCACCCTCCTTGGCGATATCGGCGCCGGTGCCGATGGCAAGGCCCACGTCGGCGCGCGCCAGGGCGGGGGAGTCATTGATACCGTCGCCCACCACGGCGACCTTGCCGCCCGCATTCTGCAGTTCGCGCACGTGGCGTTCCTTGTCGGCGGGGAGGACGTCGGCGATAACCTGCTCGCTGGTGAGTTCCACACGGCGGGCGATGGCCTCGGCCGTCACGCGGTTGTCGCCGGT
>USFU01000039.1 GCA_900554135.1 uncultured Collinsella sp.
ACCGGCTGCCGTTTCCACACGCGCTGCCCGATCGCGCAGGGCATCTGCTCCGAGAAGCTGCCTGAGTTTAAGGAAGTCGCTCCGGGCCACTGCTGCGCCTGCCACTTCGCGGAGCCGTTCCCGATCAAGGAATCGCACATCGACCTGTAGTCGGTTGTTTTCGTCCGGGCCCGTGTTGGACTTAGTTTTCAGAACGTCCTCGACCATGGAAACCCCCTTATCCTGCTCCTTCGGAGCATCGGATAAGCGGGGCTCGCGCTGCGGAATGTTTACAAAACTAAAGGTCAGAGCCCCCTAAGTTAACGTTGTTCGAAACGCTGGTCGGCCGATTCCGGCGGGCCGCCGGGTCGCGGGCGATGGGGGCGTGGGTCCCGTCTTGCCTTGCGCGTAACTGGCTGAATTGATTTTGATTGGAGCTGTTCCTATGTCCCAGAAGTTGACTCGGGTGATTGTTACCACTGATATGGAAGTCGATGATATGAACTCGCTTGTTCATTTGGCTCTGTATCTCAACTTGCTTGATGTTCAGGCTGTGGTGTATACGGCTTCGCAGTATCACTTTCTTGGGGATGGGGTTCATACGCTCGGCGAGGTGAATTCGCATTGGCGGACCAAAGGGCGGCGCTCTTATGAGTGGGCTGTTGTGCCTCATGAGCCCGATCCGCTGGCCGGCGAGCTTCGTGAATATCGACCGTTTCCCGAGCATTGGATTGAGAGTCTCTGGAGTAATGAATATGCCCAGGCTTGGCCGCAGTTGCAGGCAAATGCGGACGCCGCCGGTGAACCGCCGTTTCCCACGCCTGCCCAGATGATCGAGCGTACGTTTGTGGGAAATGTTGCCTTTGAGGGTGATGTGACTGAGGAAACTGAGGGGTCTCGCGTAATTGCGCAGGCGATTCTGGATGATGATCCGCGTACGTTATGGTTGCTCAGCTGGGGTGGTATGAATACGATCGTTCGCGCCCTCATGAGTATTGCCGAGCGCTATCGCGCCACGCCCGAGTGGCCCGCCGTGCAGCAGCAGGTCTATCAGAAGGTGCGCGTGATGGGCGTTGCCGATGGCGTGGGACAGGACAACTCGTGGCTCGACCATGGGCGCGAGCTCTTTCCCGAGCTCATCTTTTGGCGTACGCCCTATATGTATGGCAACTATTTCGACGCCAAAACAGCTCAGCCCGATACGCTGCCGCTGTTTAAGGCTCCCTGGCCCGAGCAGAATCTCACGCAGGGCAACGGCCCCCTCATGGCACGCTATATGCTCTATGGCGATGGTAAGGTCTACGAAAACGAGCCTGAGCGCTTTCAGTTTGGCAAGCATGCCCGTCTGGATTGGGGCCTGGAAGGCATGCCCGCGATGCAGTTTGAGCGCGGCGATTTTATGGCCGAAGGCGACAGCATGACCTATATTCCGCTGCTGCCGTTTGGCCTGCGCGGTATCGACGACCGCGGCTTCGATACGCTGCTGGGACGCATGTTTTTTGATGGGCATCCCGATGCGAACGCGCCCGCCGGTTTTGCCTCCATCAGCACGCCCGCAGACGACAATCTCAATCCCTACCTGCGTGCCTATCAGGAAGACTTTGCCGCCCGCGCGCAATGGTGTGCCCATTATCCGGCCATCTGCTCGCATCCGGCACATGTTGTCGAGGCCACGGCCGACCGCAGCGCCACAGCCGGCGAGCGCGTCGACCTTACAGCGACCATCGTCGACCCCGACGGCAAGGGCTTCGATGTACATTGGGATGTCGCCGTGGACCCGTCGAGCTATGCAGGCGCCCAGGATCTGTCGCTGTGGCAAGAATGCACGGT
This sequence comes from uncultured Collinsella sp., assembly GCA_900554135.1. The sequence goes on from USFU01000039.1 coordinate 1,810, forward strand.
AGACACCGCTTTCATCGTGCCCGCCGACGCGCGACCCGGCGACCGCCTTGTGCTCACCCTCACCGTCCAGACGCGCGCCGAGCGCCCCTGCACCCGCTACGCCCAAATCGCCGTAACCGTGGCATAGCAAGGGCGGCGCCCACATTCGGCAGCCGCCGCATTCGACAAAGAGTGTCCCCAGGCGTCAAACGAGCGGGGATTTTTGGACACCCAAATGACGAGAGTGGATAATCTCCCACTTTGAGCCTGCACACAGGCCAAAAACGGGAGATTATCCACTCTCATTCTGCGGGCACTCATTTAAGGAGCACTCATTGGGGACGTACTTAAATGAGTAGTTTCACTCATTTAAGTACGTCCCCAATGAGTAGCAAGTTATTTGGGGATGAAAAATGGGCCATGTGTCCCAGTTGTGGAGACCTCTTGAGCCGTCTGGGTATCGTGAAAGATCGCGCGCTCCCCCATCATCAAAAGTGACACACGCTACCAGTTGATGGGAGGCAGCCATGGGCTTCTTTGACAAGATGTTCGAGAAGAAAGAGTGCGCGATTTGCGGTACCGAGCTGGGACTTCTCGGCAAGACTAAGATCAACGAAGGCTACCTGTGCAAAGAGTGCGTCGGCAAGCTCTCCCCCTTCTTTGGCGGCTATCGCTCCAGCACCGCGGACGATATCCGTGAGCAGCTCGCCTACCGCGAGGCCAACGCCGAGCGCCTGGCCTCGTTCAACCCCACGCGCACGCTCTCTGCCGGGCGCACCAACATCATGCTCGACGAAGACGCGGGCCTGCTGATCATTACCTCGCAGAGCCGCTGGCGCGACGCCAACCCCGACATCATCGAGTTCTCGCAGGTACTCGGCTGCGATATGGATATCGACGAGCATCGCACCGAGATTTACCGCGAGACCAAGGACGGCGAGCGCGAGAGCTACAATCCGCCGCGCTACGACCTGGATTACGACTTTAATCTGACCATCCACGTCAACACGCCGTACTTTACCGAGATCAACCTGCGCGTGAACGACTCCACCATCGATCAGCGCGGTTCCATCGAATACCGCGAGGCCAAGCGCCAGGCAACCGAGGTCCGCGACGCGCTGGTGCAGCTGCGCCAGGAGACGCGCGACAGCGTCGTGGCCGCCAAGGCCCCCAAGACCGCGGTCACCTGCCCCTTCTGCGGTGCAACCACCATTCCCGATGCCAGTGGGCGCTGCGAATACTGTGGTGGCGCCATCGGCGCATAGCCTCCGGCACGGAAAGGACCGATCATGGCCTTCGAGAGCGTTAACTATCAGTGCCCCGCGTGTGGCGGCCCGCTGCATTTTGCCAGCGCCGAGCAAAAGCTCGTCTGCGACTACTGCGACTCACGCTTTGAAGTCGAAGAAGTCGAGGCCCTCTATCGCGAGCGCCAGGACAAGGCAGATGCCAAAGCCGATGCGGCAGCCGCAGCTCCCAAGCCTGCTATCGACGATGCCGTGCAGGAGCTGGCCCAAAACGCCGGTTACATCTGCTCGTCGTGCGGCGCCGAGCTGGTCTCGGACGGCACCGTCGCCGTCACCACCTGTCCGTACTGCGGCAACCCCGCCGTGGCACCCGGCCAGCTCTCGGGCGACTTCTCACCAGACCTGGTGATCCCATTTAAGCTCGGGCGCGATGACGTTATGGCCGCACTCAAGGAGCACTATAAGGGCAAGATCCTACTGCCCAAGAGCTTTGTCACCGGCAACCATATCGACGAAGTCCAAGGCGTTTACGTGCCGTTTTGGCTTTACGGCGCCCGCGTGGACGGCGAGGTGTGCTTTGATGCGACCAACGAGACCGTAACCGAGGAATCCGACCGCACCGTCACGACCACCGACCACTACGATGCCTACCGCAAGGGCAATATCTCGTTTGAGCGCGTGCCCGTCGACGGATCGTCCAAGATGCCCGACGGCCATATGGACGCCATCGAGCCGTTTGACTACGATGCGCTGCGCCCGTTCTCGGTTGCCTATATGCCCGGCTACATCGCCAACCGCTACGACGAGGACTGCGAGACCTGCAAGGCGCGCGCCGAGCGCCGCATGGAGGAGAGCACGATCTCGGCCCTGCGCGAGACCGTCGTCGACGAATATGACGACGCCACGGTCGAAAGCAAGCAGCTCGACTACACCTGGGAAGACAGCGACTACGCCCTGTTCCCCGTGTGGATGCTTTCCACCTCGTGGAACGGCAAGAGTTATCTGTTTGCCATGAACGGCCAGACCGGTCGCATGGTCGGCGAGCTCCCCTGCTCCAAGCCCAAGCTCGCCATCGCCTCGGTGCTGTTCTTTGTGATCGGGTTTGTCCTCTCCCAGATTCTCTTTATGGGTGGGAATGCCTTCGATCCGGACTACCTCACCTTTGATGTCGAGGGCATCCTCATCAGCATCGTCGCGCCGTTGATCATCGTGGTCATCGCAGATGTGCTGCTGGTGGGTCAGCTCAAGACGGCCAACGAGGCCACCCACGCCGATTGCTACTGCGGCGAGCTCGACCTGACCGAGAAGCACGACACCTTCAGCCACACCGAGACCACCGTCGTCATGAAGGACAACAAGGACGATTAGCCATTCTGACCAATACCACCCGGCCTTTGACGAGAAAGGAAGATCACCATGGGACTCTTGAGAGCTGGATTGGGAGCTGCCGGCGGCGTCATGGCCGACCAGTGGAAAGAATTTATCTATTGCGAATCGATGCCCGCTGACGTCTTAGCCTGCAAGGGCAGCAAGCGCACCGGCGGTCGCAGCTCCAACACGCGCGGCGAGGACAACGTTATCTCCAACGGCTCGATCATCGCCGTCAACGACGGCCAGGGCATGCTCGTGGTGCAAAACGGCAAGATCATCGAGGTCGCGCTGGAGCCTGGCGAGTTCGTCTTCGACACCGGCAGCGAGCCGAGCGTCTTCAGCGGCAACCTGGGCGATTCCATCAAGGAAACCTTCGCCAATATCGGCAGCCGCTTTACCTTTGGCGGCGACGCGGGCAAAGACCAGCGCGTCTACTTCATCAACACCAAGGAGATCATCGGCAACAAGTACGGCACCGCCTCGCCTGTGCCCTTCCGCGTGGTCGATAACAACATTGGCCTGGACGTCGACATCTCCGTTCGCTGCAACGGCGAATATTCGTACCGCATCACCAACCCGCTGCTGTTCTACACCAACGTGTGCGGCAACGTGACCGATAGCTACACGCGCGACAAGATCGACAGCCAGCTTAAGTCCGAGTTGCTCACCGCCCTGCAGCCCGCCTTTGCCAAGATCTCGGAGATGGGCATCCGCTACAGCGCCATTCCCGGTCACACCACCGAGCTCGCTCGCGCGCTCAACGAGGTCCTCTCTGCCGACTGGCGTGACCTGCGCGGCGTCGAGATCGTGAGCTTTGGCGTCAACTCCATCGCCGCCTCGCAAGAAGACGAGCAGATGATCAAGGACCTGCAGAAGGCCGCGGTTATGCGCGATCCCACCATGGCAGCCGCCAACATCGCCAGTGCCCAGAGCGACGCAATGCGCGCAGCAGCGGCCAACCCCAACGGCGCGATGGCAGGCTTTATGGGCATGGGCATGGCAGGTGGCATGGGCGGCATGAATGCCAGCCAGCTGTTCGCCGCCGGCCAGGCACAGCAGCAGGCCGCCCCGCAACCGGCACCTGCCCCCGCCCCCGCACCGGCTCCTGCCGCTGCCCCCGCGGCCGGCACGTGGACCTGCAGCTGCGGTGCCACCAACACCGGCAAGTTCTGCCCCGAGTGCGGCAGTCCCGCGCCCGCTCCGACACCGGCCAAGTGGTTCTGCCCCAACTGCGGTAGCGAAAACGGCGGCAAGTTCTGCAGCAACTGCGGAACGCCTAGGCCCTAGCCCCTTTATCTGGTAATTGGCGGGGGATCCGCCACCCCCGCATTTGCTTCTATGGGTTTCGTTCGATTAAGGAGGACACCATGAAGACAACGTTCAAAAAGTCCGTACTCGCATTCCTGACATGCGTCCTGGCGCTCGCCTTTGCCCTGACGGGCTGCAGCGGTGGCGGTGGCAAGGATCCCAAGGCCAACTTCGTCGGCAGTTGGGAGCTCTCGGGAGGAACCCTGGAGGGCGAAGAGCTGACCGATGAGTACATGGATATGCTCGAGGAGTGGGGCCTCCGCGCCATCCTGATCCTCGATGAGGACGGCACGGGCACCCTCGACCTGTTCCTTGAGGTTATCGACCTGAAATGGGAGGCTAAGGACACCACCACCGCAACCATCACCGCCGAAGGTGAGTCGCAGGACATGAAGCTCGAGGACGGCAAACTCGTCCTCAAGATGGACGATGACAAACTCATCTTCACCAAGTCCGACAAAGATCTGTCCGGCACGGTGAAGAAGGATCGCGAGGCTGCCGAAAAGGAAGAGGAGATCGATGAGGCCGTCGAAGACGACGACGTCCAGCGCGTTGAAATCTCCCCCGCCGTCACCGTCGCCGATGACGACCTGTGCACCATCACCATCACGGAGAAGTTCAAGGACGACTGGGGCGACATCGGCTTTGTCGTCAACATCACCAACAAGAGCGACAAGGACCTGACCTTCTACGCTCCCAGCGGTAAGACCAACGTCAACGGCACCATGAAGGAGCCCTGGTTCTCGGCTCACCTGATGCCCGGCACCAACGCCACCGAGGAATTCACGTTCTCGAGCGGCGAGCTCGATAGCCTCGACGACCTGGTCAACACGACCATCGGCATCGACGCCTATCTGACCGATTCCTACGAGGACGTCGCCTCCTACAGCGCAACCATCGCGTAACGGCAGACCACGACAGCCGCGGATTGGCGGACATATCCGCGCACATGCCAGACGGGGCCGCAGGAGATAATCCTGCGGCCCCGTCGTTTTTATGCCGATGCGTAACGAGCGCTAGCGCTCCATATTGGGGACGATGCTGCCTTCGGTCACCGCATGCACGGCCAGGCGCATAATGTTGTCGTAGCCAGTCTTGCTCAGGATCTCCGAGATGCGGCGCTTGATGGTGCCCTCACTCATAAACAGCTCGGCCGCAATCTCGCGACGGCTCTTGCCCTCGCAGGCAAGGCGCAAAATCGACAGCTCGACATCGTCGAGTGCCGCCGTACCCGAAAAAATGCTCTCAGGCGGCTTGGGAAACGTGCAATAGCCCGCCAGCGTGGAGCGCATCACGGCGAACAGCTCGTCGATACCGACATTCTTGTACACAAAGCTATCGACGCCCGCCTCGCGGGCCTGATCGACAAAGGTGATCTCGGGCATGCCGGTCATGATAATGATGCGGCACTCGGGCAGCTGCTCCTTGATGCGCGCCGCCGCCACGATGCCGTTGGAATCATGCTCGGTGCATACGTCCATCAGTATCATGTCCGGACGCTCCCTGAGCGCGACATCGAGGGCTTCGGAAGCGTCGGCGATCGCGGCGACGACGGTCATATCGGGCTGGTCGCCAACGGAGCGCGCCAGGCTCTCGCGCAGGATGGCCTGGTCTTCGACTATAAGGACGCGAATCATGAGCTTCTCCTCCGAACAGCAGCGTTGGGCGTAAGCGGGATGGACACCGCAAGCGTAAAGGGCGGGGCGGCGTGGACCTCTAGGCTGCCACCCAGATCTTGCGCGACATGCCTCATACCTGGGATACCCGTTCCCTCGCGATACGATACGGGGGCCGGGGACCCGTCGTTAGAAATCGTCATGCGCGCGACGGCGCCAGCATCCGCCCCCTCCTGCCACAGACGCACGTGGACCCGATGCGCCTGCGCATGCTTGGTGGCATTGGTCGAGCCCTCACGGATAATCTGCAAAAATGCGGTGGCGACACGCGCGTCCTCAGGCAGCGCACCCTCAACATCGATCTGCACACTCACCAAACCAAAAGCATGGACGATATCACCCAGCTGTTCTGCAGGCTCGCTGGCACCACCACTGCGCAGGTCGGCAGCGATTGAGCGCAGCAACGGATCAATCTGCTCGATCGACTCATCGTCCAGACGCCCCTCCTCCAAATAGCGATGAAGAATGGACAGGCGCTGCCCGATCACGTCGTGCACGCGAGCGCGCATACGTAGGTAGGCCGCATTGTCGGCAACTTTTTTGACTTCTTCGATCTGGGCTTGGAGCTCTTGGCCCGCAAGCTCAAGCAGGTGGTTGGCTTGCGCCAAGCGGTCATGAGCATGCGCGTACTCTGTCACATCAAGACCGATAATGCGCTCGAACGAACGGCCCGAAACCATAACGCGATCGCGCACAAATAGGCGAATCTCAGCGGGAGAGACCTCGACCACCGCACGCGCCTCACCAAAGCGGTCCAGATTAATCCGCACACGGTTCCTGCTGCTTTCGGGCATTTGCATGCTCAGTTTGCGCAGGTCGTTCCATGTGCTGCTCATGTCGCCTAGGTCGGTGGGCATATGAAGTTCCACCAGGTTTTTGCGCATGCAGCGGTTCATGAGCAGCGGACGGCCCCTCGGGTCTAGATACAGGATGCCCACGGGAATCACGTTGATGGTCTCGATCGTCGAGAACATGGTGATATCCTCCTGGCGGTTACGGACGTCCATCAAGAGCGCCGCGATGGAACGGAACAGGAAGAACGCTCCCTCTGCGATAAGAACAACGGTCCACGCCGAGCCCATGGCAAAAACCACCGGTGGTGTAACGGCGGCAACAAGCAGCAGCTCGACCAGCATGACGGGGCGACGATAGTGCACCATAAGCACCACGCCATAGGCAAAGATCGCGGCATTAAGCCACAACGCTCCACCCATTGCCCTGGCGCAAACGTCAAGCGGCGCCACCAGATACGAGCCAGACGACGCGAATAAGATGAGCGCCGAAATCATCAGGTGAAGCACAAGGCTCGCCTCATAGGCGCAAATCACCTTACGGTTATAGGACGAACGGCGCGATGCGATGAGCGGGACGTGGATCGTCTGCAGACACGCAGCCAGGGCAAAGACAACATCGAGCGCAACGATTTGGGGAAGGATGAGCGGGATCTGCATCGTCACTCACCCGCCCTTGGCATCAAGACGATCATGCGCAGCTGGCCGGGCTCGCCCTCAAGGCGGTATGCCACGTTGCGCCCTTGCAGAGCGCTTTCGAGCTCTTGCGCAGCGGGCGTCTGCGAAAGATCTTCATCATCGTTGGAAAAAAGTGTGGCGCGCAGCTCGACACTGCATCGGTCATGGTCGCCCAAGTGATACATAAGCGCCGGATGGTCGGTGGTGTAGGCAAAAAACGCAAAGTCATACACGCAGTCGTACAGGGCGCTTACCGTACTGGCGTGCAACGGGCGCCGTATGGCGATAATCGAGGCGCAATCGATATCGATGGTGCGCAGGTCGCTTGCGAGCTCGTTGGCAATGAGCTGAATGCGGTCACGATCAAAACCGCTCTCCCCGTGCTGTGCCAACGTGAGCGACCCCTTGCGCTTGCAATAGGCGACGAGCATCTTGGCGCGCTGCAGCATGCGGTAACGCTCGTGCGAAGACGCTTCGTCGGTCAACGGCGGCAGCGAGCTCAGCAGGTCGTACATCCCTTCGAGCGCGCGGGCAAGCGTTTGGTCCACGTCTTGGACCAGCAAGGTCTCGGCCTCTTGATCTGCCAGGTGCGTCTTAAGGTCGTAGTCGGCGGCGAGCAGCTCGTTTTGACGCTGCAGCTCCATGCGACGATGTGCCAGTTCGCGGTTAAGCTCGTTGAGCTCCGACACGTCTTGGGCAAGCAGGGCCGATCCGCCCAGCAGTGGAAAGGCACGGTACATCACATCGAGATCGGACGCCACGGCAAAGGCATGGGCGCGCCCGTGCTCCTGGGTCCGCAACTCCTCGCGCACGCCTACCGGCATTGGCTTTGACACCGGCGTGGCATAGGCCTCCTGCAAGTCGCGCGTTAGAACTTTGAGGTCGAGCGGCAAGGTGTCGAAGATGCCGGCGATGTCGTGATACGACGGAATGACACCGCAATCGAGACAGATTTCCATCGCCACCACGCACAAGACGCAATAGACGAGCGAGAAGTTGAGCCTCCATGCCCAGGGCACGCGCAGAGCATACGAGATGGCAAAGAATGCGCCGCCCAGCAGTACGAGCGCCGCCGTGCCCGAGAAACGCTGGATGCGAAAGGACGAGGACCGGCCAACCAGGATAAAAAAGGCCACGAAGTTAAAGGCCGTCCACACGAGGACGGCGAAATATCCCCAGCCGTACGTGTAGTCGTTGCTCCAGGTGTCGCTTGTACGGTCAAAGCGGAAGACCTGCTGGTGAAAATCGTTGGTGAGCACAAATCCGACAAGCAGGATGGCCACAATCCACAGCGCAGCGCAGTAGCGGCGACCCAGGCGGTGTTGCTCCAGGCCCGCAAGGCGCAGACCACACAACTGGTAGAGCAGTGGAATGAGCGTCATGGGCACGTAGTACAGGTACCACAGCACGGTGGCATAGAACGGCGTGAACGACTTGTACTTGAGAATGACTTCGATCATCCACAGGGCGCAGATGGTGGCGATGGCAACAAGGCGGCGGCGCAACACATAGTCCAAACAGCGCAGATAGACCGATACGCCCCAAATCGAAAATACAATTGCGGCGACAAGCAGCGGGAGAGAGCTCGAATGGACGAGCGCATCCACAACCTCTTTGGACACCTCGCTATAGGCGGGCACGACGTTAGAAAGTTTGGGGTCGGAGGCAAACAGCGCCGGCAAGACTGCCAAAAGCATGAGGAACAGTGCGGTGATGGCGCCGGCGATAGCAAAGACGCGGTGACGATACGCCTGATGCGTTATGCCAACAAGGAATCGCGGCATGGCAAAGAGCGTGCCGCCCCTGGGATCCGCCACGGGAGCGGATCGGGCGGCCGCGTGGCCGATATGTCGCGTGCGGGTACCCATAGTGCTTTTAGTGTACCGACAGGTGGGCCCAAAAAGCGGGCCACATGTCCCAAAATCCGCCGACGGCAAGGCGCCCGGCAAGCATTAACTGCTCGCCGGGCGTCTTGATCAGGAGACTCTGAAGTCGAGTGTCTCAGCTTCCTTAGGAAAGGTCCTCACCATTAGAAGCAATAACCTTCTTGTACCAATCGAAGCTCTTCTTCTTGGAACGCTTGAGGGTGCCGTTGCCTGCATCGTCGCGGTCGACGTAGATGAAGCCGTAGCGCTTGGACATCTCGCCCGTCGAGGCACTCACCAGGTCGATGCAGCCCCAGGATGTGTAGCCCATCAGGTCCACGCCGTCCTCGGTCACGGCATCACGCATGGCCTGGATGTGCTGGCGCAGGTAATCGATGCGGTAGTCGTCGTTGATGGAGCCGTCCTCTTCGACAACGTCCTTGGCGCCCAAGCCATTCTCGACCACAAACAGCGGCTTTTGATAGCGGTCGTACATGTCGTTGAGCGTGATGCGGAAGCCCATGGGGTCGATTGCCCAGCCCCACTGGCTCTCCTGCAGGTAGGGGTTCTTGGCACCGGCGAAGGCGTTGCCCTGGGTCCTCTCGACATCGGGGTTGTCGACACCGGCGGAGCAGCGGGTGCTGTAGTAGCTAAAGCTGATAAAGTCGACCGTGTTCTCGGCAAGGATCTGTTTGTCCTCGTCGGTCATCCCCACGTCGATGCCCTCGCGCTCAAACTTCTTGAGTGCCCACGCCGGATAGTAGCCACGGCTCTGAACGTCCACAAAGAAGTAGTTCTGCTGGTTATCGAGCTGTGCGGCGCGTACGTCGCCCGGACGGCAGCTGTAGGGGTAGTAGGTGCCGGCGGCAAGCATGCAGCCGATCATCGCGTCGGGGTCGATCTCGCGGGCGATCTTGATGGCCCAGGCGCTCGCCACGAGCTCGTTGTGCGCAGCGA